>CAYGST010000254.1:0-4148 GCA_964352415.1 uncultured Planctomycetaceae bacterium
CTCCCACCCGGATCTCTCCTTCCCGCTCCATCGCCCGCACGGTAGGCGAAGCGCGAACATTCGACAATCCGGCCCGTCGCGCGAGTGGCCAATCGGATGGACGAATTCCGATTCGCGCAGCCCCCAGCGCGAGCCGGGCGCGCGGATCAGTCCTCGAGGCGGTGCCTCAGCGCGGCTTCCAGCTCGCGCGCGACGAGCGCGTGCCCGAGCGTGTTGATGTGCAGGTCCGAGCGCCAGTAGCACGGCTCCTCGCTGGCGCGGAAGATCGGGCGCATGTCGATCGCACGCACCCCGAGCTCCTCCGCATCCTCGAGGAACTGGTCGGCGAGCTTGCCCGAGACCTCGAGGTCCGCCTCGGAGAGGTGGAGCCGCGACACCGCGTCGTCGAACTCGGGCTGGATGATGTCGCGCTGCACGTCACCACACGGCGGGATCAGTACCAGCAAGAACTCGATATCGCGCTCGGCGCAGGTCGCGCGAAACGAGACGAGCATCTGCTTGGCCGCGATCGAGGCGTACTCGACGTCCATCGGACTGCGGCGGAACACCGTGAGCTGGTTGAGGTCCTGCGGGATGAGTCCGCGCGTCTCATCCCCGATCGCGCGGACGACAAGGCTCTCCTCCGGATCGGGGGTCGGGAGCGGCGGCAGGTTGTTGAAGTAGCGGTAGGGACGGACGCAGGCCATGAAGTCGTTGCCGCCGAACACCGCCAGCACGAAGACGTCGGGCTCAGCATCGGCGAACTTGTCGAGGACTCCGATGTAGTTGTAGAAGTCGAAGCCGCCCTTGCCTGCGTTGATCGACTCCACGCTGCGGTCCGGTGCACTCGCCATGAGCGCGTCCTCGAGGACGAACGCGAAGTTCTCCTCCAGGGGCACGACGCCCGCGGTGTGCGAGTCCCCCGTGATGAGAATACGCAGGTCGGGAGTCTCCTCGCGAAGGTCGGTCGACTGGCGACAGCCCGAGGCGTTGGTCGTGAGCTGCCACTCCCTTCGCGGGTGCTCCGCAAAGCGCTGCTTCCAGGAGCGATTGGGACGCTCCCAGAACAGCGTGTCGGGGTCGTAGACGAGCATTCCCTTGAAGGTCTTGCCGTAGAGCTTGGCGACCTGCTGCTGGCCGAGGGGGCGTCGCAGCAGCGGGCTGAGCGCGGGGTTTCCCTCCACCTCGCCGCCCTCGGAGACCGGCGCGGCCGCCGGATCCGAGCCCTCGTCGCGCGCACCGAACAAAGTGGCGACATCGTCCGCGTCCTCGACCAGACGGACGGTGGGCGGCTCCTCGAAGCGCCCGCGGAGCGCGAAGTAGGCGACCACGAGCCCCACTGCCGTGGACATCGAGGCGGCGAGTATGCGAGCGCGAACGTTCCCCATGGCTGGATCCTACCCCTCGATCGTGGATCAGGCCACCGAGCCTCAGCGTCCGTCGGCGCGGCTCGAGGTCGGCGCCGTTTCCAGCGCGGGAAGCCGACAGACTGCACGCTAGTCTGGCGGCCGCGCGCCGTGAACCGATGAGCCGCAACGAACAAGCCCGACGCCAACGAACCACGATGAATCGAAACGCCTCCCTCGCCCCCATCGCCTACGTCCTCGTCGGCAGCCTCGCCGGCTTCGGGCTCGCCAACCTCGTGCGACCACCTGCTGCCGCCCCCCCACCGGAGGGCCTCTCGAGCGACGACGCCGGCGCTGGCCAGAGTCGTCAGCTCGGAGCGATCCTCGAGGAGCTGCGCTCGCTCTCCGGGGACCTCGCGCTCGCTGCGGCCGCTTCACCGAGGCGCGGAGCGTCCGCACGCCAGCCGTCCGACGGCTCCAGCCGCCGCACCCCGGCCGGCGACGACGAGCCGACCGCCAGCGGGATGCAGGAGCTTCTTGCGCGCTGCACCACGCTCCTCGAGCGGGTGGAGCGAGGCACGGCGCAGACTCGGCTCCAGGCGCTGCGGCTCGACCCCCCCGACACCTCGCGCGACGCGCTCGTCCAGTTCGACCGCACGGGCGACGCTCGGCAGGCGTTCAGCCGCGACCACATCCTGTGGACCTACCAGCAGGTCCTCGACCAGTACGGGAAGCCGGACGAGGTGTACAGCGGAGAGCAGGGCGTGGGCTGGTACTACGAAGTCAACCACACGAGCGGCGGCCTGCTCGGTATCACCTTCCAGTTCATGGACGGCCTGCTGGTCGGCGTCTACGACTGAGAGCGGCGACCGCGGCGCTCGCCGCGGTCTTGCTCGGAAGAGCTCCGGGTCACCGCGCCATTCAGAGCGACTCTAGGTTCTCGCGCAGCATCGCCATCTCGGTCTCGAGCTCCGCGCGGCGCGCGCGGTCAGCGGCGACGAGCTCGGGGTCGGCGTTCTCGACGAAGCGCGGGTTCCCGAGCTTCTTGTCCATCACGTCCGCGTTCTTCTGCTGCTTCTCGAGCTTCTTCGCGAAGACCTGCTTGAGCCCGTCGAGGTCGACGTCCTCGCCGAGGCTCACGAAGACCTGCACGGAGCCCGCGACGGCCGCGACCGTTCCTGCGGGGCGCGCGGCGTCCGCGGAGATCGCGTAGTCCTCGAGGAACGCCATCGCGCAGACCGAGGCGCGGTGCTCGTCGAGCGCGCTCAGGTCGTCCGCGTTCGGCGCGCTGATCGTCGCGTGCAGCGCATTGCGCTCGCCGCACTGGGTCAGCATGCGCACCTGGCGCACGGCGTGGACCACCGCCTGGATGCGCTCCATGTCCGCCTCCGCTCCGGCGTCGACCTCGAGGCCGTCGCCCGTGGGGTAGGCGCTGTTCATCAGCAGCTCCGCGGGCTCGCCGAGCGCCTCGGCGCGGGCCTTCCAGAGCACCTCGGTCATGTACGGCGTGAACGGATGCAAGAGCGCCAGCATGTCGCCGAGGACGCGCGCGAGGATCCCGCGCACCGCGGGGCCGGTCTCGTCGTCCGGGTTCGTGAAGCGCGGCTTGGCGAGCTCGAGGTACCAGTCGCAGAAGTCGTTCCAGACGAAGCGGTAGAGCCCCGTCGCGGCGTCGTTCAGCCGGTACTCCTCGAGCGCGGTCTGCGTCTCCTGGATCGTGCGCGCGAGGCTCGAGAGGATCCAGCGGTCCTCGAGGCGCGCGGCACTGGCCGAGTCGCCCGCGAGGCGCTCGCCCTCGAGGTTCAGCATCACGAAGCGCGCGGCGTTCCAGACCTTGTTGCCGAAGCGGAAGCCCTGGTCGATCTTCTCGGGCGCGAGCTTGGTGTCCTGCCCCTCCTTCGTGAGCAGGATCAGGCTGTAGCGCACGGCGTCGGCGCCGAACTCCCCGATCATGTCGAGCGGGTCGATGCCGTTCCCGAGGGACTTCGACATGCGCCGGCCCTTGGCGTCGAGCACGGTCGCGTGGACGTTGCAGACCTCGAAGGGGCAGCGCTCGTCCATCGGCAGGTGCTCGTTGAACTCGTAGCCGGCCATGACCATGCGCGCCACCCACAGGTAGATGATGTCGCGCGCGGTCGAGAGGAACTGCGTCGGGTAGAAGCGCTTCAGGTCCTCCGTCGTCTCGGGCCAGCCCAGCGTCCCGAACGGCCAAAGCCACGACGAGGCCCAGGTGTCGAGCACGTCGGGGTCCTGGCGCACGATCGGCTTGCCGGTCTCGGGGTGCGGGCTGCCGATCTCGAGGTCCTCGATCGAGGCCACGGGCGTCTCGTCCTCGTCGTACCAAACCGGGATGCGGTGCCCCCACCAGAGCTGGCGGCTGATGCACCAGTCCTGCACGTTCTCGAGCCACTGCAGGTAGACCTTCGTCCAGCGCTCCGGGTGGAAGCGCAGCTTGCCGGTCTTGACCGCCTCGATGGCGGGCCCGGCGAGCGGCTCCATCTTGACGAACCACTGCTCGCTGACGAGCGGCTCGATGACGCTCTTGGAGCGGTCCGAGATCGGCACCGAGTGAACGATGTCGTCGATCTTCTCCAGCAGGCCGAGCTCGTCGAGCTGGTCGACCACCTGCTTGCGCGCCTGCTCGCGAGAGAGCCCCGCGAACGGCCCCGCCTCTTCGTTCAGCTTGCCGTCCTTCTCGAGCAGGATGATCGTGGGGAGCTTGTGGCGCGCGAGGGCGAGTTCATCACCGTCGCGACGACGCGGCCAGAGACGATGCTCGGCGACACGGGCGTCGCGGTGCATCCGGACGACGAGCGCTACAAG
>CAYGST010000254.1:4158-7071 GCA_964352415.1 uncultured Planctomycetaceae bacterium
GCGACGGTGATGAACTCGCCCTCGCGCGCCACGAGCGGGTACTTGAGGTACCAGAGCTTGCCCTTACGCTCCTCGTTCTCGATCTCATCGTCGGAGACCGCGGTCTGCAGCACGCAGTCCCAGTTCACGAGGCGGAAACCGCGGTAGACGAGGCCCTTCTTCCAGAGGCGCGTGAAGGACTCGCGCACCGCGCGGCTCATCGACTCCTCCATCGTGAAGCGCGTGCGCGTCCAGTCGCAGGACGCGCCGATGCTGCGGAACTGACCGAGGATGCGCGCCTGGTACTCGTCCTTCCACTTCCAGACCTCCTCGAGGAAGGCCTCGCGGCCCATCTCCTCGCGCTTCTTGCCCTCCTCCTGGAAGAGCCGCTTCTCGACGACCGCCTGGGTCGCGATACCGGCGTGGTCCGTGCCCGGGATCCAGAGGGTCTCGTAGCCGCACATGCGCCTGTGACGCACCGAGATGTCCTGGATGGTCGCGTTCAGCGCGTGCCCCATGTGCAGCGCGCCCGTCACGTTGGGCGGCGGGATCGCGACGGTGTAGCGCCGCTCCGCGCCGGTCGGATCGGGCCTCGGCTGAAAGCCCCCGCTCGCTTCCCACAGCGCGTAGGTCGCTTCTTCGTGATCGGCGGGCGTGTAGCGAGTCGGCAGTTCCATGGGGTCTCCTGGCGGTTTCCGGGCGGCACACGATGGCGCCCCCCCTGCGCCGCGTCAACCGCGGGCGGGGCTCAGCGCCGCAGGAGCCGCTCGGGAGGCGAGAGCGGCGCCTCGAGCAGCGCGCGCGCGCGGCCCGCGTCGAGCGAGACGTCGCGCGGCCGGGGCGGCGTCAGGTCGAAGTCCGCGCGGCTCGCGGGGCGCACCCGTCGCGCAATCTCTCGCGGATCGTGTCCCGCCGCGAGCAGCGCGAGGCGACCGAGCTCGTGACGCGTGAGTGCGCGCGGACCGGCGACGTGCAGCCGCCCCGCCGCGTCACCCGCGCCGAGCTCGACGAGCGCTCCTGCCGCTTCCCGCACCTCGAGCGGCGTCCGCACCTCGTCCGTGAACAGGGTCGGCGTGTCGCCGCGCGCCAGCGCGGCCAGCAGCGCGTCGGAAGCGCCCAGTCCGCGACCGCCGGAGGGGCCGTACAGCAGCGGCAGCCGGACGACGAGCGCGCCGGGGTACGCCGCGAGCGCGCGCTGCTCCCCCGCCAGCTTCGTGCGGCCGTAGATCGACAGCGGGCGTGCGGGGTCCTCCTCGCGATAGCCGGCCGCGCGCGGCGGCTCGCCGTCGAAGACGAGATCGGTCGAGACGTGCACGAAGCGCGCGCCGCCCTCGGCGCAGGCCCGCGCGAGCTCCTCTGGGACCTCCACGTTGAGCCGCTCGGCGCGCCGCGGTTCGCGCTCGCAGTCCGCGCCGCGCGCGAGCGCGACGCACGACACGACGCGGACCGGCCGCGCGCGCTCGACGAGCTCCGCGGACGCTCCCGCCAGCTCGAGGTCGACGTGCTGGACCTCGAACGTCTCCGCGTCACCAACGGCGTGCGCGAACGCCTCCGGAAGCTCCGGGCGCCGCGCGGCGCAGGTGACCGCGGCGCCGGCCGCGCGGGCGGCGAGCACGACTTGCGCGCCGAGGAAGCCGCTGCCACCGACGACCAGCCAACGTTCGGGGAGAGCTGCCATCGTCCTCGACAGCGAAGCGCGCCGACCGGCATGGGTCAAGCGTGACGGCTGCGGAGACGGGTCCGCGGGGCGTGGTGGGCCGTCGCTGCCGATCCCAGCGCTCGACGCGCGGCCATCAGCACGCAGGCCGTTCCGCGCCCGTCCCACGGCGGCTCTCCGGCATCCACGCGCCCGCGCAGTCGCAGCGGCCTCCCTCGCGCACGACGCACAGGTGGCACGCGCGACGGTCCCTGCACCCGGGGCCCGCCCCTGGCCTCCCGCTCCTGCGCGGACGACGGGGAGTCCTGACCCCTCGGCTGCTAGACTGCCCTGCGCATGCCCCACGACCTCCCGTTCCGCCACGCCCTGGTCGTGGCCAACCCGATCTCCGGGCAGAACCGGGGAGAGAGCGTCGGCCGTGAGCTGCAAGCCGGTCTCACCCTGCGCGGCGTGCGGACGCAGCTGCACCTGACCACCAGCGCCGAGGACGCGCGACGCGCCCTGCGTGAGCTCGCGCCGAGTATCGACCTCGTGGTCTCGGTCGGCGGCGACGGCACGCTGCGCGAGGTGCTCACCGGCCTGCGCGAGCGGCCGCCCGGCGCGCAGCTCGTCGGCGTCGGCGTCTTGCCGATGGGCACCGGGAACGCGCTGTGCGCCGACCTCGGTCTGCCGCGCGACGTCGACCGCGCGCTGGAGGTCCTGCTCAGCGGCAAGACCGTCGACATCGACGTCGCCGACGTGAACGGCGAGCTGTCGTTCCTCCTGACGGGCGTCGGCCCGGACGCCCTCGTCGTCGAGGACGTCGACCTGCATCGCAAGGGCCGCAGCCTCTCGAAGTGGAGCTACCTCCCCGCGGGGCTGCGCGCGCTCTGGCGCTATCGATCGCAGCCGCTCTCGGTCGAGCTCGATGGCGTTCCGCTCCACGGCGAGTACTCCCAGGTGATGGCGAGCAATCTCGTTCACTACGGTGGCCTCGTGAAGGTCTCCCCCGGCCGCGTGCTCGACGACGGTCAGTTCGAGGTCTTCCTGTTCCGCGCCGGCGGTCGCTGGCGCGTTCTACTCTGCACCCTGCGCTTCCTCCTCGGCCTGGTCCCGGGCGGCGCGATCGAGATGCGCCGCGCCGCGCGCATCCGCGTCACCTCCTCCGAGCCCGTCCCCTACCACGTCGACGGCGACCCGATGGGCCGCACGCCCGTCGAGATCGCCGTGACCGGCACGCGCTTCCAGCTCCTCGTGCCCTGATCTCGCCATGGAACGACCCCCCTGCCTCACCGTCC
>CAYGST010000255.1:0-7042 GCA_964352415.1 uncultured Planctomycetaceae bacterium
GCAGCGATGGGTGATCGCGTTCGGCCTCGATTCGGCTTCGCCGAAGAGGGAGAGATAAGAAAATAGAAAGACAGCCGCTCCGCGGCTGGATCTTCCTTCTCTTCTTCTGATCTTCTGAATGGCGAAGCCTCCTCAGCTGCAGGAGACGACCAGCCAAGGCTGCTGAACCGCTCACGCTGCAGAGTTCCTCCGTTCCTCCGTTCCTCCGTCCCTCCCACGGTATCGCCGTTGACGACAGGGCGCCTCTCTGCCGGAAGGACCCGAACCTCCAGCCCCCGGGCCTAGCGCGTCGCGCGGATCAATTGCGCCGCGTAGTCGACGCCGTCCGGCGTGCGCGAGCCGTGCCAGGAGAGGTACTCACCGTCCGCGACGAGCACGCGGGCCGGATCGAGGCCCGTGGCCTCGGCGACCTCGGCGATGTGCTTCTCCTGGAACGGGAAGGGCTCGGTGCACAGCAACACCAGGTCCGGCTTCCCCTCGGCGAGCTCGTCGAGCCCGATCTCCGGGTACCGGTCCGTGCGTCCTGCGAACACGTTCTCCCCGCCCGCCTGCGTCAGCAGCGCGCTCGCGAAGGTGTCCGCGTTGGCGCTCATCCACGGCTTGCGCCAGATCAGGTAGGCGAAGCGCACCGGCGCGCGGCCGCGGGCATCCGCGACGACGAGGGCCGTGCGGCGCGCGATGTCCGCTGCAATCGCTTCCGCCTCGGACGGTCGCCCCAGCTCCTCGCCGATCGACAGCACCATCTCCGCCGTCTCGAGGGACGTGCGCGGGAAGGAGTTGTGCACGTGGATCCCCGCCTCGACGAGCGCGTCGTGATCCTGCTTGCGGTTCTCCTCCTCGTTGAACAGCACCACGTCCGGCGCCAGCTCGAGGATGCGCGCGACGTCCGGCGTCTTCGTCCCCCCCACCTGCTCGATCGCCCCCACGCGGTCCTTCGGGTGCACGCAGTACTCGGTGATCCCGACCAAGTCGCCACCGAGCCCGAGGTCGAAGACCAGCTCGGTCAAGCTCGGGCAGAGGGAGACGATGCGCATGGCGCGGCTAGGCCCGGGCGAGCGGCTCGCCCTCGATCACCTCGAACTCGTAGCGCTTCTCGCCCTTGCTGATGCGACCGAAAGCGTGATCGACGTCGTGGTAGAAAAGGCTGATCCAACGCCCGTCCGCGGCGCGCTGGAGCCACTTCTTGCGCTGCTCGAACGACAGCGGGACGTCGACGTCGAAGGCCATGATGTACGGCGGCTGGATGTGAAAGCTCGTCGGGCAGACGTCGTTCCAGAAGATGCCGGTCTCGCCGCCCTGCCCCTCGCCGATCGTGATCAGCGAGACGCCCTGGGAGTGGCCGCCGACCGTGTAGGCGCGGATGCCTGGCAAGAGCTCGGTGTCACCCTCCCACGTCGAGAGCAGGCCCGCCTCTTCGATCGTCAGCAGGTCGTCCGCGCGGTAGGAGCCGGAGCGCGCGTGCTTCTCCGCGAGCTTGGCGTTCGCGACCTCCTGGGTCGGAGCGAAGTGCTGCGCGTTCGGGCAGAACGGCGCGAGGACGCCGTCCTTCTCGATCACCTGATGACCGATGTGGTCCCAGTGGCAGTGCGACGCGATCACGTGCGTGATCTCCTCCGGCGTGACGCCGCAGGCCCGCAGGGCCTCGTCCAGACCCGTCGTCGGCAGGATGTGGAAGATCTTGCGCTGCTTCTCGGTCCAGCGCTCGCCCACGCCCACCTCGAGCAGCACCTTCTCGTCGCCCCGCTCCAGCAGGAACGGACGCAGCGCGAGGAGGATCGAGTTGTCCTCCAGCGGCGGCGTCATCGTGCGCCAGAAGTTGGCGGGGACGACGCCCCACATCGAGCCGCCGTCGAGGCGCAGGAAGCCGTCGGACAGCGCCGTGCAGCGCCACTCGCCGAGCTGGACCGAGCGCGGCTCCCAGTCCGGCGGCGTGTTGCTGGCCTGGCGCAAGGTCACGACAGGGCGCCGTTCTTGATGACGTCGCGACCGATGATGACGCGCTGGATCTCGCTCGTGCCCTCACCGATCACGCACAGCTTGGCGTCGCGCCACATGCGCTCGACCGGGTACTCGCGGCTGTAGCCGTAGCCGCCGAAGATCTGGATCGCGTCGTAGGTCACGCGCATCGAGACCTCGGAGGCGTAGAGCTTCGCCATGGCGGCGGCAGTGCCGAACGACTCGCCAGCGTCCTTGAGGCGCGCGGCGTGGTAGACGAGGTGACGCGCCGCGGCGATCTCGGTCGCCATGTTCGCCAGCTTGAACTGGACGGCCTGCAGACCCGCGAGCGTCTTGCCGAAGGCCTCGCGCTCGGTGGCGTAGCGCGCGGCTTCCTCGTAGGCGCCCTGCGCGATGCCGAGGGAGAGCGCGGCGATCGAGATGCGGCCGCCCTCGAGCGTCTTCATGAACGTCTTGAAGCCGTCGCCCTCGGGTCCGAGCAGGTGGTTGGCCGGGATGCGCGCGTCCTCGAAGACGAGGCTGGCCCAGTCCGAGCCGCGCATGCCGAGCTTGACCTCGCCCTTCTCCAGGCTGAAGCCGGGAGCTTCGCGCGGCACGACGAAGGCGCAGATGCCCTTCGAGCCGAGGCTACGGTCGATGGTCGCCGTGACGATGAAGACGCCCGCGTAGTGCGCGTTCGTGATGAAGCACTTGCGGCCGTTGAGCACCCACTCGTCCCCTTCGCGTCGCGCGGTCGTGCGCGTCGCGCCGGAGTCGGAGCCAGCGCCCGGCTCGGTCAGGCCGTAGGCGCCCATGTACTCGCCCGCGATCAGCTTCGGCACGTACATGTGCTTGAGCTCGTCGCCGCCCCAGGCGTAGATCGGGTAGGTGCCGAGGCTGACGTGCGCGGCGAGGGTCAAGCCCGTCGATCCGCAGACCCGCGAGAGCTCCTCGACCGCCAGGCAGTAGGCGAGGGTCCCGCCCGCAGCCCCGCCGACGTCCTCGGAGAACGGGATCGCCGGCAGGCCGAGCTCCACGATCTTCTCCCAGGTCTCGGTGGGGAAGCGGTGGTTCTCGTCGATCTCCGCGGCGAGGGGCTTCACCTCGTTGTCCGCGAACTCGCGGACCATGTCGCGGATCATCCGCTGATCCTCGGTGAGGTCGAAGCCGTTCTTGATATCGGGCAGTGCGTACATGACTAGCGCTGGGAGGGAATCGTGTGGTTCGTGGCGAGCTGGCTGCGAGGGCGCCGCGCCGCTATTCGGTTTCGACGCGCCAGCCCTGGGTGCGACGTGTCTTGGTCGTGCTGTTGCGCTTGCTGGCCTCCGACTCCTTGTAGAAGTCTCCGCTGCGGCCGTTGCCGACCCAGTCGATCAGCGCGATGCGCGAGAACTTCCACTCCCGACCGATCTTGCGGGCGGGCATGTCCTCGCTGTGCAGCACCTTGTTGAAGGTCTTGATGCTGACGCCCAAGAGGGCCGCCGCTTCTTCGATGTTCAGGATTTCCCGATCACTGCTGCCGCTCATTCGTCGTCTCCTTGGGCAGCGAAGCGCTTGCCCATTTCGGTCGATATCCAGTTGGCGATGTCGTCGGTCTTCGTTCCAGGGCCGAACAGCTTGTCGAAGCCGTCGCCCTCCAGCGCTGAGATGTCGTCCTCGGGAATGATCCCGCCACCGACGAGGAGGACTTCGTCCTTGCCGCGCGCGCGAAGCTCGTCGCGCACCCGCGGAAAGAGAGACATGTGCGCACCGGAGAGGATCGAGAGCCCCACGACGTCCACGTCCTCCTGAGCCGCGGCTTCGGCGATCTCGCCGGGCGTCTTGTGCAGCCCGGTGTAGATCACCTCCATGCCGTGGTCGCGCAGGACGCTGGCGATCGTCTTGGCCCCGCGATCGTGGCCGTCGAGGCCGGGTTTGCCGATCAGCACCCGGATCTTGCGTTGTGTCATCTGCATGTCTCCGAAGGACGGTTAGAGGATCGAGGGCTCTTGGAACTCGCCGAACTCGTCGCGCAGCACCTGGGCGATCTCGCCGAGCGTGCAGTCGGCGTGGGCCGCCGAGATGAAGCGCTCGAGCAGGTTGCTCCCG
This sequence comes from uncultured Planctomycetaceae bacterium, assembly GCA_964352415.1. GTDB lineage: Bacteria > Planctomycetota > UBA1135 > UBA1135 > JABACD01. Next base: position 4,024 of record CAYGST010000255.1, read on the forward strand.
CCCGTACAGGCTTTACGAATCGCGTCGAGCTCTGCGGTCGCCTTGGCGGCGTCGCGACGCGCGCGGATGGCGGCCAGCCGCGCGTGCTGCTCCTCCTCGACCTTCGGGTCGATGCGGTGCAGGTCGATCGGAGCGCTCTCTCCCTCCTCGGTGTAGCAGTTGATGCCGACGACGCGCTTCTCGCCGCGCTCGACCTGCAGCTGGTACTTGACCGCCGAGTTGTGGATCTCCTTCTGCATGTAGCCGGCCTCGATGCACGGAACGACGCCGCCGCGCTCCTCGATCTCCTTGAAGTACTCCTCGGCCTCCGCCTCGAGCCGGTTGGTCTCGGCCTCGACGAAGTAGGAGCCCGCCAGCGGATCGATGACGTTCGTGACCTCGGTCTCTTCGGCGATGATCTGCTGCGTGCGCAGCGCGATCTTGACCGCCTTCTCGGTCGGGAGCGAGAGCGTCTCGTCCATCGAGTTCGTGTGCAGCGACTGCGTGCCGCCGAGCACCGCCGCGAGCGCCTCGAAGGCGGTACGCACGATGTTGTTCTCGGGTTGCTGCGCGGTCAGCGAGACGCCCGCCGTCTGCGTGTGGAAGCGAACCATCCACGACTTCGGGTTCTTCGCGCCGAAGTCGTCGCGCAGCTTGCGCGCCCAGATCCGCCGCGCCGCTCTGAACTTGCAGATCTCCTCGAAGAAGTCGAGGTGGCTGTCGAAGAAGAACGACAGGCGCGGGGCGAACTCATCGACGTCCATGCCGGCAGCGATGCCGCGGCGCACGTACTCCATGCCGTTCGCCAGCGTGAACGCGAGCTCCTGCGCGGCGTTCGAACCCGCCTCGCGGATGTGGTAGCCGCTGATCGAGATCGTGTTCCAGAGCGGGACGTTCTTCGAGCAGTAGGACATCATGTCCGTGATCATCCGCAGCGCCGGCTCCGGCGGCACGAGCCAGGCGTGCTGGGCCTGGTACTCCTTGAGGATGTCGTTCTGCACCGTGCCGCGCAGCACCTTCGGGTCGACACCCTGCCGCTCCGCCGCCGCGATGTAGAACGCGAGCAGGATCGGCGCAGGGCCGTTGATCGTCATCGAGGTCGAGACCTCCCCCATCGGGATGCCCTCGAACAGCGTCGACATGTCGTCGAGGCTCGAGATGGCGACGCCGACCTGACCGACCTCGCCGAGGCACAACTCGTCGTCCGCGTCGCGCCCCATGAGCGTCGGGAAGTCGAACGCGGTCGAGAGCCCCGTCTGCCCGTGCGCGAGCAAGAACTTGAAGCGCTCGTTCGTCTGCGCCGCCGTGCCGAAGCCCGCGAACTGGCGCATCGTCCAGAGGCGCCCGCGGTACATCGTCGGGTGCACGCCGCGCGTGTACGGGAACTGCCCCGGGTAGCCGAGGTCGCGCTCGAAGTCGACGTCTGCGTCCTCTGGGCCGTAGAGCGGCTGGACGGGGTAGCTGGAGAGCGTCGTGAAGGAGGCGTCGCGCAGCTTCGCACCCTCGATCTCGCTCTTCCAGAGGGCCGCGGCGTCGATCTGCCGCACGGGACTCGTCGATTCGATCATGGTCTCAACCTCGCTCCGCGCCGTTGGCGCCCGACTCTCCGGAGAGGACCGCGTCGCGGACCTCGTTCGCGATCTCGTACGGGGTGCGTCCCCCGGCGAGCTCGCCCTCCACCCGTTGACTGTAGCCGCCTTCGCCCCACAGGGCCTCGTCGAGCAGCTCGCCGACGGCCAGGCGCACCTGCCCGCAGCGCTTCTTCTTGCGCAGCTCCGTCAGGCCGGCCTCGCCGAGCGACGCGCGGTGCGCATCGATCGCCTCGAGGACCGCCTCGACGCCCTTTGCCCGTCCGGCGCTGCACATGACGACCGGCGTCTGCCAGGCGTCCTTGCCCGCGAGGCGGATGTGGACGGCCTCTTCGAGGTCCGCGGCGAGGCGATGCGCGCCCGACAGGTCCTCCTTGTTCACGACGAGGACGTCCGCGACCTCGAGCAGCCCCGACTTCATCGCCTGAACGCCATCGCCGGCTCCGGGGCAGAGCACGACCACGACCGTGTCGGCCGCCTGGATCACGTCGTACTCGGCCTGGCCGACGCCGACGGTCTCGATCAGCACGTCGTCCATCCCGAAGGCGTCCATCACGTCGCAGGCGTCGATTGCGGCGCGCGCGAGGCCGCCGTGACTCTGGCGGCTCGCCATCGAGCGCACGAAGACGCCGGGGTCGCTCGTGTGCGACTCCATGCGGATGCGATCGCCGAGCAGCGCGCCGCCGGTGAACGGGCTCGAGGGATCGACGGCCAGGACGCCGACCGATCGCTCGCGCGCGCGCAGGGCGCGCACCAGCTCGTTGACGAGCGTGCTCTTGCCAGCGCCCGGCGGCCCCGTGATGCCGAGCCGCGTCGCGCGACCGACCTTCGGGTAGAAGGTCTGTAGCGACTTCGCGTAGCGCCGGTCCCCGCTCTCCGCCCACGTGATCAGGCGAGCGACCGCGTTGCGGTCGCCCTCCAGCAGGCGCTCGGCGAGGGGCTTCTTGGCGGTCACGGGCATCGAGTCGGTAGCGGCAGAGCGGCGAGGCTCAGCCGAGCAGGTTGCGCGCGATGACGATGCGCTGCACGTCGGTCGCGCCCTCGTAGATCTCGGTGATGCGCGCGTCGCGGAACAGCCGCTCGACCTCGAAGTCGTCGGTGTAGCCGGCGCCCCCGTGGATCTGCAGGCACTCGTCCGCGCAGAAGTTGGCCGTCTGCGAGGCGAACAGCTTCGCCTGGGACGCCTGCAGCGTCACGCGGTCGCCGGCGTCACGCGTCATCGCCGCGCAGTGAACAAGCAGGCGCGAGGCGTCGAGACGCGTCGCCATGTCCGCGATCTTCCACTGGATCGCCTGGAAGGCCGCGATCGGCTTGCCGAACTGCTCGCGGTCCTTGGCGTAGCGAATCGAGGACTCGAGGCAGGTGCGGCCGATACCGATCGCCTGCGAGGCGATGCCGATGCGGCCGCCGTCGAGGGTGTCCATCGCGATCGGGAAGCCCCGGTTCAGCTC
>CAYGST010000256.1:0-3236 GCA_964352415.1 uncultured Planctomycetaceae bacterium
GCGACGCGTCGCTCGATCTCGGAGGGACCGCAGGAGGGATCGAGCTCGAAGCGGGCGGTCAGGTCGTTGATCAGCGCATCGACGAGCAGCGCCCCGTTCTCGTCGATGGCCGCCGGAACGGCGGGGTCGGCTCCGCGACGGAAGTCGGCGCGGTTGTAGGACTGAACGGTGCGCTCGGGGCGGTCGAAGACCGGGGCGTGGCGCGACCAGGGGCGCGCGTCCTCCACCACGAACGCGCGCGACGTACCGTCGGACTCGAAGAGCTCCACGCGACCGGGTAGATGCAGCTCTCCCGCGTCGCGCCACGCGCTGAAGCGGAAGCGCTCGTCGCCGAACTCCGAGCCGAGCCGCAGCTCCGTGGGGAGCCCGGTCTCGGCGTCGAGTTCGAGCACGCCGCGCAGAGCGGCGTCCGGCAGCGCGAGCTGAAGCAGCACCGCGCCCGCGGGAGCGTCGGACGCGAGCGTGAGCAGGAGCGGGCCACGCTCCTTGGCCCAGGCACCGCTCCAGACCCAGGACAGGAGCAGGGCGCGCTCGCCCTCGAGTCCCCCCGCGCGCCACGTCGGACCGGAGCGGTCGGTGCGCCAGACGGCGTCGCCGGTCGAGCGCAGGGAGGATGCGTTGCGGCCCTTGGTCTCGTACAGGAAGCTCCCGTCCGGCGCGAAGATCCAGCGGAAGGGCGTGGGGCCCGTGGCGAGCTCGGCCGTCCCGGAGGTCTGAACGAGCGTCTGCGCGCCGCGCCCGAAGAGCGCCGCGCGGGTGTGGTCGAGCTGGGCCTTCAGGGACTGGGGGACTTCGACCCCCTCAGCCGGGGACCCGGAGCCCTGGGGCGGGGCGCTGACCGCTCGCACCGGGTTGGCGCCGATCCAGGCCGCGATGACGAGCGCGCACCCGACGCCGGCCGCGGCTTGCTGCGCGAGCGCGAGACGCAATCTCAGAAAGAAGGACAAAGCGATCAGGATATCGAAACAGGGCCTTGGAAGTCGGGAGTCGCGTGACGATGCTCCGCGCAACCATCCTACGAGGTTCCGCATGCCCAAGTCGTCTGCGCGTTCGACGCGACTCCTTCTCTATCTGCCGCTGCTCACCTGTGGGCTGCTCGGCACCGGTTGCCGCAACACGGCCTTCTACGAGCGCGAGCGTCTCGGTGATGGCGTCATGTCCTTGGACGATGGCGGCATGGAGGCGCACTTCTATCAAAAGGTCGTCTACTCCATGGAGGGCAGCGCTGGCGGCATCGGGACGACGGCGGGCGGAGGTTGCGGGTGCTACTGAGCCGTGCGCTGCTGGTCCTCGGGCTCGCGGGAGTCGCCGCAGCCCAGCAGGGCCAGGGCTCCGGCCAGCAGTCCCCGGTCGTTCCGAACGTCACGGGTCCGACCCTCGGTGAAGCGGGGCGCGGCTTCGTCGGCGTTCAGCTCGGCTACTTCTACGCGGCCGATGGCCCGGGGAACGGCAACCCGTACCTCGACGAGGAGCTGACCGTCATCGAGCCCGTTCTGGTCTTCGACTACAACGTCTCGGACCGAACGGCGATCGGCGGCGCGCTGTCCTACGACAACGTGACCTCGGCCTCGATCGACCGCCTGAGCAACTTCCCCGATCAGTCCGGCGCGAGCGGGGACAACTACATCGGCGTCGACCTCGGCCTGCGGCACCTGATGGACAGCGAGTGGATCCTCGGTGGCCGCATCGGCGGCTCGGTCGAGTACGACTACACCTCGCTGAGCCTCGGATTCAACGCGACCCAGCCGCTCGCGAGCGGCGACGCCAGCGTGACCTACTCGTTCGACGCGTTCTTCGATCAGGTCGACATCATCCGCTTCAACGGCGTCGAGGAGGGCAGCGACGATCGCACGTCCCTCAACGGCTCCGTGCAGTGGTACCAGGTCTTCTCGCCGCGCCGCCACGGCACGTTCGGCGTCACTCTGACCCAGCAGAACGGTTTCCTCGAGACCCCCTACAACGCGGTGGTCGTCCTCGATCCGCTGCTCCCGCCGAACCCGAACCTCGACAACCTGGCGCGGGGTGTGGAGCGCACCGAAGAGCTCCCGAGCGAGCGCTTTCGCCTCGCGGCCTATGGGCGGGTGCGAACGTCGATCGACGAGCGTCGCGCCTGGGAGCTGGGCGGCCGCCTGTACGGGGATACCTGGGGCGTGAACAGCCTCACCGTCGAGCCGCGCTACTACTGGGCCGCGATCCCCGGCAAGCTCGACTGGCGCTTCCGCTATCGCTACTACACGCAGACCGAGGCCGACGACTTCGGCGAGGAGTTCACCACGGACTTCACTGGTCCCGAGGACTTCCGGACGCAGGACTCCGACCTCGGAGCGTTCGACGCGCACACGCTCGGCATGAAGTGGACCTGGTTCCTCGCGCACCAGGACACCTTCCACATCGGGATCGACTACACGCTGCGTTCGGACGGTCTCGACTACTACTACGCGAACACCGGCTGGACCTGGAGCTTCTGAAGCATGCGCACGCCCTCTCTCATCGCCTTGCTCTTCGGCCTCGTCGTGGGCATCTGCGCCTGCAGCTCGCCCGCGGCGGGCAACGAGCCGGACGCTGACTCGCTGGCGCCGGTCACGGGTCCGCTCGTCGTCGTCGACCGCGCCGGGACCTCCCACGACGTGCAGGCTTCCCTGCGCGCCGGGCGCCCGGTAGCGCTCGTCTTCTGGCAGAGCTGGTGCAAGTCCTGCCTCGAGGAGGCCCCGGGGCTGGCGGCCGCCGCGCGGGAGCTGGACGGGCGCCTGCAGTTCGTCGGGGTCGTGCCGGGTCCTGATGCGAGCGTGGACGAGGCGGCGCTGGACGCGGCCATCGCGCGCTTCGAGCTGCCGTACCCGCAGGTGCGCGACCGCGATCTCTCCCTGACCCGGCGCTTCGAGATCGAGGGCACGCCCACGATCGTCGTCCTCGGCGCGGGCGGCCAGGTGGTCTATCGTGGGCACCGCGCCCCCGAGGACTGGGCGGCGCTCTTGCCTTGATGCGCGCTCTCCGTACGTCTCCGCTGCTCGCTCTGCTCGCGCTCGTCGCGCCACTCGTCGCCGGTTCGCCGAGCGCGGGGTCCGCTCGGCCGCAGGGCGCCCGGCGAGGCGCCGCTCGTCCTGCGCGAGCGCAAGGCGAGCGTGATGGGCACCGACCTCGAGCTGCGCGTGATCGGGCCCGACGCGGCCCTGCTCGAGCAGGCCCTGGTCGATGCGGAGCACGAGCTGCGGCGCGTCGAGGACCTGATGACGGAC
>CAYGST010000256.1:3246-7026 GCA_964352415.1 uncultured Planctomycetaceae bacterium
CTCAACGGCGCGGCGGGGCAGGGCCCGCAGGTGGTCGACAAGGAGCTCTTCGCGCTGATCCAGCGTGGCGTGCGGATCGGCGAGCTGACCGGCGGAGCCTTCGATATCACGTACGCCGGCGCGGGGCAGCTGTGGGACTTCAAGGCCGACCCGCCGAAGCTCCCGAGCGACGCCGAGCTGGAGGCCGCGCTGACGCGGGTCGGCTACGCGAGGCTCACGCTCGACGAGGCTGCGCTCACGGTGGAGCTGCCCGCCGGCATGCGCATCGGCCTCGGTGGGATCGCCAAGGGCTACGGCGTCGACCGCGCGATGGCGCTCTTCATGAAGCGCGGTATCCGGAACGCGATCGTGAACGCCGGCGGGGACCTGAAGGCCCTGGGCCGCAAGTTCGACAAGTCGTGGGAGATCGCCATCCGGCACCCGCGCGACCGCGAGCGAGTGCTCGCGATGCTGCCCGTGTCCAACGTCTGCGTCGTCACCTCCGGGGACTACGAGCGCTTCTTCGAGCTCGAAGGCGTGCGCTACCACCACATCCTCGATCCGCGCACGGGACGGCCGTCCACCGGCTGCATGAGCGCGACGGTCACCGCCCCCGACGCCGCCTTCGCGGACGCGCTCGCGACGGCGCTGTGCGTGCTCGGGCCGGAGAAGGGCCTCGAGCTGATCGAGTCGCTCGACCGCGTCGAGGCGCTGATCGTCGGCCTCGACGGCGCGGTTCAGCTCTCGACCGGGCTCGCGGGATCGGCGCAGCCCTCCAGCAAGTGAGCCGCTCCTCAGCCGGCGAAGTTCGGGACCTGCTCGTGCACGCGCGCCAGCCAGTCGCGCAGGGCCGGCCGCGCTTGGAGGTCCGGTCGTAGCGCTGGGGGCGTCATGGACGAGTCGAGCTGATCGAGCAGCGCGGCGGCGGCGAGGTCGGCGCGCGTGAGCGCGTCACCGCACAGGTACGGCGCGGCCGCCGCGAGGGCCTCGAGCCGGTCGTAGCCCTCGGACAGCTCGCGCAGCACGACGGCCTCGGGCTTGTGCGCCGTTCCCTGTCCGCGCAGGCGCGCGCGCAGCACGCGCCGCGCGATCCCGGGCACGACGAGCGAGAGCGGGAACGGTGACGCCTTCACGATCACCTCGCGGATGCGCGCGAAGCCCTCGGGGTGAACCCAGCGCGTCCAGGCGCCGAGGAAGTAGAGCACCTCGTCGACCCAGTCCTCGAGGATGCGACAGCGCGCGCGCTCGGCGGGGTCCGTGGGCTCGAGGGGCGGAGCGGGGAAGCGCCGGTCGAGCTCGGTCAGGATCTCGAAGCTGTCGACAACCGCCTCGCCATCGATGAAGAGCGCAGGGACGCGACCCCGCGGGTTGAAGCGACGGACCTCGCGCGGGCTCGAGCAGTTGTGGACCCGGTACTCCAGACCCTTGAGGTGCAGCGCCATCTGGGCCTTCGCGCACGGAGGCGAGAGGGTCTTGCTGGAGCGCGGAGCGCCGTACTGGACGAGGAGCAGGTCGTGGGGCATGGGAATTCATCGGCGCGTGGTGGTCAGCCCGGAGCCCGCGCGGCACCTTGAGCGGCCCGCGACCCGAGCCCCGACCAGCATGCGCCGCACGACCCGCCCTTTCCTCACCGTTCTCGCGTTCCTCGGCACCAGCCTCGGTGCAGCGCCGGTCGCGGTAGCGACGCCGATCGCCGTGCCCCCGGCCGTTGCGCCGTCCGTCCGGGCCGATGAGGTGGTCGCCTACGATGTTGCGGTGAGGCTGGCCCCGGCCGACTCGGTGGTCTCCGTCGAGGGGAGCGCCCTCTTGCCCGAGAGCCTGAACGTCGCGGGCGTCGAGTTCGAGCTGAACTCCTCGCTGGCGCTCGTCACCAGCGTTCCCGCCGCGCGACGGGTGGGAGCACCCGTCGGTCACGTGCAGCGCTACGCTCTCGAGGAGTCGTCGGCGCGCGGCTTCTTCACCTTCGTCATCGCTGGCGCCGTGGACAATCCGCTCGGCGACCAGAAGGAGGAGTACACCCGCGGCTTCCGCGAGACGGTCGGGCTCGTGGGCGACCTCGGCGTCTACCTCGACGGGGGAAGCCGCTGGCTCCCGCGCTTCGGCGAAGCGCTGGTGACCTTCGAGCTCGACGTCCAGGCGCCCCAGGGCTGGCACGTCATCAGCCAGGGCAGCGGCAGCTCCGGCGACGGCGACGGTCGCGCACGCTGGGTCTCGACGGATCCCCTCGAGCAGGTCTACCTCGTCGGCGGTCCGCTGCGGCGCTGGTCCGAGTCGGCGGGGGCGGTGGAGACGCTCGTCTACCTGCACGACGACGACCCGACGACGGCGACGAAGTACCTCGACGTCACGGCGCGCTACCTCGAGATGTACCGCGGCCTCTTCGGCCCTTATCCCTACGGCAAGTTCGCGCTCGTCGAGAACTTCTGGGAGACGGGCTACGGGATGCCGTCCTTCACGTTGCTGGGCGAGCAGATCATCCGCTTCCCATTCATCCTGCACTCGAGCTACCCGCACGAGATCCTGCACAACTGGTGGGGGAACTCCGTCTTCGTCGACTACGACAGCGGGAACTGGTGCGAGGGCCTGACGGCCTACCTCGCGGATCACCTCGTGCAGGAGCAGCGCGGGCTCGCCGCAAACTACCGCCGCGACGCGCTGCAGAAGTATCGCGACTACGTGCGCGAAGGGCTCGACTTTCCGCTGTCCGAGTTCCGCTCGCGCCACAGCGCGTCGACGGAAGCCGTGGGGTATGGGAAGTCGCTGATGGGCTTCCACATGCTGCGGCGCGAGCTCGGCGACGAGGTCTTCGTGCGGGGCCTCGCTGACTTCTACCGCGAGAACCAGGGGCGGCGCGCGAGCTTCGCCGACCTGCGCGCGTCGTTCGAGGGCCGCGCCGGGGTCGAGCTCGGCGCCTTCTTCAGCGCGTGGACCGAACGCACGGGCGCGCCTGCGCTCGCACTCGCGCGCGTCGCTGCCCACCCCGCGCCGAAGGGCAGCGGCTGGCACGTCGAGGTCGAGCTCGCGCAGCTGCAGGACGGCGAGCCGTTCGATCTCGAGGTGCCGCTCGTGATCGCGACGGAGGCGGGCCCGATCGAGCGCACGATGGGCCTCGACGGGGCCAGCGCGACGCTGGAGTTCGCCGTGTCGTCGCGCCCGCTCGGCGTCGCGGTCGATCCCGCGTTCGACCTGTTCCGCATGCTCGACCCGCTCGAGACGCCCGCGACGCTCGGGATGGTCTTCGGCGAACCCGAGGTGCTGGCGGTCTTGCCTTCGGCGGCGGGCGAAGAGACGCGCGAGCGCTATCACGAGCTCGTCTCGGCCTGGGCCACGGACACGCACCGCATCGAGGTGCGCTTCGACGACGAGCTCGACGCGCTGCCGCCCGATCGCGGCGTCTGGGTGCTCGGCGAGTCGAATCGCTTCGCGACGGTCTTCGCGGACTGGCGCGCGGACGCCCGCGGCGTGCTGGCCGGAGACGAACCGCTGCTGGAGAGTGCGCAGGCGCTCGACGGACACTCGCTGCTCGTGGTCCGGCGACACCCCGCGAACGTCGAGAAGGCCGTCGCGCTGGTCACCTGCGGCGTGCCCGCGGCGAAGGACGGGATCGTGCGCAAGCTGCCGCACTACGGGAAGTACTCGTTCCTGGCCTTCGAGGGCGCGGAGCCCACGAACGTGCTGAAGGGCCAGTGGTCCGCGCTGGACTCGCCGCTGATCGGTGCGATCGACGGCGCCAGTGGGCTCGACTTCACGCTGCCCGATCGCGCGGCGCTGGCCGAGCTGCCGCCCGCCTTCTCCCAGCGT
>CAYGST010000257.1:0-7023 GCA_964352415.1 uncultured Planctomycetaceae bacterium
CGAGCGCTTCTCACCACCCACCTCGACCCCCGAACCTCGGAGTCCACCATGCCGAACGTCCTCCCCACCCTCGTCCTCGCCGCCACGGGCAAGACCGGCCGCCGCGTCGCCGACCGCCTCGAGGCCGCTGGCCGCCCCGTCCGCCGGGGCTCGCGCTCTGGCGCCACCCGCTTCGACTGGGACGACCGCACGACCTGGGGCCCGGCGCTCGACGGCGTCGGGGCCGCCTACATCGTCTACAGCCCGGACCTCGCGGTGCCCGCTGCACCTGCCGACATCGAAGCCTTCGTCGAGCTGGCGAAGGCGAAGGGCGTGCGCCGCCTGGTCCTTCTGTCGGGTCGCGGAGAGGAGGAGGCCCAGCGCTGCGAGGGCATCGTCCAGGCGTCTGGCCTCGAGTGGACCGTCGTCCGCGCGAGCTGGTTCGCGCAGAACTTCGACGAGGGCGCCTTCCACGACTACGTGCTTGCCGGGGACGTCGCGCTGCCCGCCGGCGACGTGGCCGAACCCTTCATCGACATCGACGACATCGCCGAGGTCGCCGTCCGCGCGCTGACCGAGGACGGCCACGTCGGCGAGGTCTACGAGGTCACGGGCCCGCGGCTCATGACCTTCGCCGAAGCCGTCGCGGAGATCGCCGCTGCCTCGGGCCGCGACGTGCGCTTCACCACGATCCCGGTCGAGGCCTTCCGCGAGGGCCTCGCGCACGCGGGCCTGCCGGAGGACGTGATCGGTCTGCTCGAGTACCTGTTCACGACCGTGCTCGACGGCCGCAACGCGCATGTGACGGACGGCGTCGAGCGTGCGCTCGGTCGGCCCGCGAAGGACTTTCGCGACTACGCCCGCGAGGTCGCGGCGACCGGCGCCTGGAACGCCGCTGCGCAGAGCGCCTGAGCTCTCTCGATCGCACCCACTTCGAACCCCGAACCAAGATCCGATCCGATGAACGCCATCCGACCCACCAAGACCCACGTGACCCTCCTCGTGCTCAGCGGCGTCGTCGCCCTCGCCGTCGGCGCGGCCCTCGTCCTCGCGCCGGAGGCCTTCCACGCCTCCAACGGCATCGAGCTCGGTGATGACGCGAGCCTGATGAGCGAGGTGCGCGCCCCCGGCGGCGCGCTGTTCGCCTTCGGCGCGCTGATGCTCTGGGGGGCGTTCGCGCGCTCGCTCACGCTCGCCGCGACCGGTCTCGGCGCCGCGCTCTACCTGTCCTACGGCGTCGCGCGGCTCGTCAGCATCGCGCTCGACGGGATGCCCGCGCCCGGGCTCGTCGGCGCGCTGGCGATCGAGCTCGCGCTCGGCGGGGCCTGCGCAGTTCTGTTCGCGCGCGCCACGGGTCGCGCGAGCCTTGCGGCCCGCGCGGCGGGGGAGGCGGCCTGATGCTCTCCCTCGCCGACGTCCTCCTGCTCGCCGCGACCCTAAGGCTCGGGCCTCGTCGCTGGGCTGTGCTTCACCTTCGCCTCGTTCCTGATGCGATCGTTCGACGACTTGGGCGCGACGCAGGCGATCCGGGTGATGCAGTCGCTGAACGCGCGCATCCTAGGCTCGAGCGCGATGGCGGTCTGGTTCGGGACGCTCGTCATCGGCGTCGCCGCGGCCGTGTTCGCCGAGCAGCGTGCCATCGCGGTGACGGCGGCGGTGCTCTACGGCGCCGGCGCGCTCCTCGTCACCGGCCGCGGAAACGTCCCGCTGAACGAAGCGCTCGACCGGATCGACCCCGAGAGCGCGGAGGCGCCGGACGCGTGGCGCGACTACCTCGTGCGCTGGGGCCGGTGGAACGCGCTGCGCACCGCGCTCTGCGCGCTGGCGTCGCTCGGCTTCGCGCTCGCGCTGTGAGCCGGTAGCTCATGCGGTCAGCGCCAGCCCTGGCGGGTGAGCTCGACGAAGCGCTCGCCGTCGAAGCGGAAGACGCCGGTCGTCGACCCGACCCAGAGGCGTCCGCTGCGGTCCTCGCTGACGCCGATGATGGCACCCTCGCCGAGGCCCGCCTCGGTGGAGAGCAGCTCGAACCCGTCGCCGTCGTGGCGGTAGACGCCGCCGCCCGGGCTCGAGCGTCCGAACCAGACGGCGCCTCGGCTGTCGACGAGGACGCCCAGGAACCGGCCCCAGCCGTTGTGGATCGAGAAGACCGGGTTGCGCAGGTGCGTGGTGAACTCGCTCCCGTCGAAGCGGCCGACGCCCCCGTTGGAGGTGCCGAGCCAGTAGGTCGCGGACTCGTCCTGGACCACGAGGCTGACGTGGTCGCTCGCCAGTCCGTCCGCCTCGGTGAAGGTCGTCTGCGTCTCACCGTCGTAGCGCACGACGCCCGCGCCGTCCGTGCTGAACCACAGCGCACCGTCGCGATCCTCGAAGACGCTGTAGACCATGTTCGAGCTGAACTCGAAGTCGTGCGGCTGCGCGAGCGCCTCGAGCGGAAAGCGCACGAAGGTCTCGCCGTCGTGTACGAAGGCGCCGTCCAGCGTCGCGATCCACAGCCGGCCCTGGCCGTCGCGCATCACGTCCCAGAGGTCACGGTGATCGCCCTCCTCCGTGAAGCTGTAGGTGATCGCGTCGAGCGCGTAGTCGGTCAGCGTGGTGAAGTGTTCGCCGTCGTAACGGGAGAGCCCGCCCCACGTCGCGAACCACAGCGTGCCGTCGTCGTCCTCCAGGATCTCGCGCACCGTGTCGCCGGCGAGGCCGTCCTCTGTCGTGAACGTGACGAACGACTCCCCGTCGTAGCGGATCACGCCCTCGAAGGCCGTGCCGATCCAGAGGTTCCCGTCGCGGTCTTCGTGCGGAGCTGCGGGGTACTGCGCGAGCCGGAGGGAGGTGTCCTGTTCCTCTGCGCTCCGGGTGGCGGCGCTCGAGTCGTCGCGCGGCGGCGTGGGTCTCGGAGCTTCGTCCTGCGCGGCGTAGCAGGAGGACAGGGAGGCGAGGAGCGGGAGGGCGAGGCGCGTGGCGTACTGGAGCATCGTGTCGGGGGGGAAAGAGAGACCGCCAGCTACGCGTGGGGAGACCCTGCGCTTGTCACGGTTTCGTCTCGAGGGTCGCTCGGGCCTGGACTCGCCCCTGGGGACTTGCCCGTGGGGACTTGTCCGGATCGCGGACAGGTCGCACTCTCCGCTCCGCGGGCGACCGAGGAGGCCGCCGCACTACCTGACTCACGAAGGAAGACCATGATCTGCTATTCGGTTCTCGCCGTCACGCCCACCTCGGCCGACTGGGTCGCGGACTACGTCGGAGCGGCCACGGCCCTCGTCGCTGCGCACGGCGGAAAGTACCTCGCCCGTACCGCGAGCCACGAGCGGCTGGAAGGCGAGGGTGAAGAGGTCGCGCTGCGCGTGCTCATCGAGTGGCCCTCGAAGCAGGCGGCCCTGGCGTTCATGAACGACCCGGCGTACGCGCCCCACCTGAAGGCGCGGGCAGACGGCTCCGTCAGCCACCACGTCCTCATCGAAGGGCAAGACGACCTCGCCTGACTCGAAGGCGCCGCCGGCCGGCGCCGCTCGTGGGCGGGGCGACTGCGCGTCCCTCCACCGTTCGACCTCCTCGCTCGTCCCATCCAACGTATCCCCCATGACCATGAAAGCCGCCATCGTCGACGACTCCGGCTCCTTCGCCATTGCCGAGGTTCCGAAGCCCGAGCCCGGGCCGACCGAGGTCCTCGTCCGCGTGCACGCCGCGGGCATCAACCCGGTCGACTGGAAGACGCGCACCGGCGTCGGCATGAACGCGTTCTTCGATCCGAGCGCGCCGATGGTGCTCGGGTGCGACATCGCGGGGGAGGTCGTCGAGGTGGGCGCGGGGGTCACGCGCTTCGCGGTTGGCGATCGCGTCTTCGGCATGCCGCGCTTCCCGCACCCTGCGAAGGCCTACGCCGAGTACGCCACGTCGCCTTCACGTCAACTCGCGCGGATCCCCGCAGGCGTGAGCTACGAGGTCGCCGGGGCGCTCCCGCTCGCGGGGCTGACGGCGTGGCAAGCGGTCGTGGACACGCTGCAGGTCCAACCTGGCGACAAGATCCTGATCCACGCCGCGGCCGGAGGCGTCGGCCACCTCGCCGTGCAGATCGCCAAGGCGCGGGGCGCCGAGGTGTGGGGGACGGCTTCGGCGAAGAAGCACGAGCTGATCCGCGAGCTCGGCGTCGATCATGCGATCGACTATCGCGAGGAGGACTTCACCGAACTCGCGACGGAGATGGACGGCGTCATCGACTTCGTGGGTGGTGCAGAGCACGCGCTGCGTTCGCTCTCGACGCTGCGCGAGGGCGGCAAGCTCGTCCTGATCCCATCGCCGGCCGATCTGCCGAGCGCGGAGGCCCGGTCCGAGCGCGGTGTGACTGCGACCTGGATGCTGGTCGAGCCCGACCAGGTCGGGCTCGAAGGACTCGCGCAGATGCTCGCGGAGGGCAACCTCCAGGTCCTCCTCGCCGAAGAGCGACCGCTTGCCGAGATGAACGAGCTGCACGCGCTCAGCGAGTCGGGAGCGGTGACGGGGAAGCTCGTCGCGATGCTCGTGGGCGAGTGACGGCGCGTGCTCGAACACTCTCCATTCCCGCATTCAAGCCACTGAAGAAGCCGCCATGTCCAACCTGACCATCGTCGCCAACATCCACGCGGAGCCGGATCGCGTGGACCTCGTGAAGGCCGAGCTCGAGAGGCTCGTTCCGATCACCCGCGCCGAAGCGGGCTGTCTGCAGTACGACCTGCATCAGAACGATGAGGATCTGGCTCACTTCCTGTTCTACGAGACCTGGGAGTCACGCGACCTGTGGCAGGCCCACATGAACGCGCCGCACCTGGCGGCCTGCATGAAAGCGACCGAGGGCGCCGTCGCGAACTTCGTCGTTCACGAGTTGACGCGGATCGGTTGAGTGGGGGTGGAGCGCGGGCTCGAACGAGCCACGAACTCACTCCCGCTCGAGCTCGACCACGACCGGCGTGGTCTCGTCCTCACGCAGTGCGATGGTCCGTTCCCAGGGGCGATACCCGGTCGCTTCGAGGCGCAGGGTCCACGCGCCCGGAGGCAAGGCCTCCTCCGTGATCCAGACCTGTCCGAGCTCGGGTGAGTTCGACGAGAGGATGCTCTGCCCTGTGTGCCTGTAGACACTCGGAGTCCTGGCGGTCTCGATGGCTCTCCCGGCCGGCCACATGGACAGCTTGGCAGCGTGTCCGTCCTCGAGGGGAATGGCGCTCTCGAGGTCGAGTTCGACGCGCGCGCCAAGCGCCATCCTGGCCTCGATCGAGGTCGTGCCGCCTGCGATGAGCTGAACCTGGGGCGGGTAGCTTGGCGTGTAGTAGTTCGTCTGACCCGGCGGGAAGAACGGCGGGTCGAGCCTCACCTCGTAGAGGCCTGGTTCGATCCGGTGAAACGCACCGTCCTCCAGGTCCCGTGGTCCGCGAAAGGCCTCGATGTGGCCGTCCTCGCGAAGGAGAGCGAGCAGGTACCGCTCGATCGACTCGTCGTTCGGGCCGACCACTCGAACGCGAACCGTGGCGAGGTTCCCGATCGACGTAGGACGCAACACCACATCGCGGCGCTCTTCGCTGGCTTCGAGCTCGAACGTGACGCTCAGCGGAGCGCCATCGACCTCGGACTTCAGTTCGTAGCGACTTCCGGTCGGCAGCAGGAGCCGTTGTGAGAGGACTGGATTCATGGACGAGAAGCGCATCACGATTCGGTCCGCCGACTTGTCCATGACGTCGAGCTGCGCGAACGCCAGCGGTTGGCCGGCCGCGTTCTCGGCGCGAACGTCGAGCGAGGCCGCAGCGAGCGTGAGTTCGATCTCGGGGTCGCCTGTGCGCACACGTCCTTCAGCGCAGAAGCACGAATCGGGGGCGTTGCGAACGAGTGCGTGCTCGATCTGGAACTCGCCCTCGACCAGCCCGCGAAAGTGAAAGCGACCTGACTCGTCCGTGGAGAGCGCCGCACTCTTCAGCCCTGGCGAGGCCGCGTCCCCCAGGAGCTTCGCATCGAGCCGCAGTTGAGGAACGGGTGATCCGCCCGCGAACACGACGCGGCCCACGATCTCGCCGTCGCCGGCGAGAGCGATCGTGGGCGCTTCGAGCACTACGCGCCCGGCGAGGTCGACGGGCTGGGTGCCCTGGCCGACCTGCGACTTCTTCGCGCGCAGCAGGCACGGCCCGTCGGCGACCGTCCCGATGCGATAGCGCCCGTCCGTGTCCGTGCGGTGATTGCCGAGGGACTCGAAGGCGAGGCCGTCTTCGCGAACGGACAGGGTGACGCGGGCATCGGCGACCGGCGCACCCGTGCGATCGACGACGAGGCCCGTGACCGTGGCCCCCGGGACGAGCACGAACTCGGTGGTCCCGCCCGGAGTGACGGCGGACCTGGAGCGCGTCGGGCGGTAGCCCGGGGCCCAGGCGTCGATGCTCGCGAACGATGCGCCCGCTGCGTCCAGCTGCCAGCGCGCGCTGCCGTCGGCCTCGAGCGCGCTGTTCCATTCGAGTTGCTTCGGCGCGGGTCGATCCTCCGCCCTGGCCCACTGCAACGTGACCGTAGCCTCGAACCCATCGAGCGCGGCGCCATCCTCCGCGCGGAAGACGAGGGTCCAGATCGTGGAGGCTTCGGGCTCGGCGTTGCTGGCGGCGGGGACAGCCTCGCCCCCCGGCTCGCTGGCGGCGCTCGGTGGCGTGCGCCTCTCGCTCTCGGCGGGCAAGCTCTCGGCGAGTGGTGCGCCCTCGTGCTGCGGCTGACTCTGGAGCTCGGCGGACAGCTGCTCGAGCGGATCCTCAGCGGGCGGCGCGACCGACTCCTGCGTGAGGAACAGCGCGAGCACGACGACAGCGACGAACGCGGTCACGATCCAGATGGTGCGAAGCTTCATGAGGTCGGACTCCTTCCCGAACCGCGCACCATACGGTGTCACCATACGGTGTCGCATGTCACCATACGGTGTCGCACACCCACCGTTGCGATCGCCACAGGAAGTGCCGCAGCAACGGCGGCGGGCCCGCTGGAGACCCCGCCAGGGGTGATTCGGAGCTGGGTTGCTGCGGCACTTCGTGTTGCGATCACAACGGTGGG
>CAYGST010000258.1:0-6997 GCA_964352415.1 uncultured Planctomycetaceae bacterium
ACATCAACGTCGGCGGGCAGGTGCCATCCCCTCCCACGAGCGGAGAGAGCCACTGGAGCACGAGGTCGACCGAGTCGTCGGATTGAGGGTCCTCCGTCTGGATCGCGCCCGCGATGTACTCGAGGCGAAGGCGCAGGCACTCGCGCGAGTAGTCGGGGGTCTCGGCGGCCGCGATCTCCGCCGGCGAGGACAGGTCGATCACGCGCAGAACGCCGCGTCGCTTGGCGAGGTCGAGATCGTTCGCGCTCGGCAGCGTGCCGAACCAGATCGGGCCGACGACCGAGACGTTGCGCATCGCGCCGAAATTCGACGAGAGGATCGGCGGGTAGGCCGCCGAGGTCTGCGCGCCTCCGCCCGACTGGCAGGCGGCCGGGAGAGCGCAGAGCGCGAGGAGGAGCGCGGCGCGCTGGAAGCGTCCGGCTGCGGAGCGGAGCGGGGTCGGTTCGTCGGTGGTCATGCGAGGAATCGGAGCGCGTGGGCCGGCGAGACCTTACGCCGGATCCCCCGCCCGTGGTGAGGCTCGCTCGGATTCCGCTCGAACGAAGGCGGGGCCCGGAGGAGTGCCCCGGACCCCGCGTGCCTGCCTTCCGGCGGCGCGTAGCCGCTACTTCAGCTCGCCCTGCACCTGGCTCCGAATCAGCTCGCGGATGCGCGCCTCGAGCTCGTCGTTCTGCTTCTGCAGG
Source organism: uncultured Planctomycetaceae bacterium (assembly GCA_964352415.1). Taxonomy (GTDB): domain Bacteria; phylum Planctomycetota; class UBA1135; order UBA1135; genus JABACD01. The sequence continues at coordinate 684 of CAYGST010000258.1, forward strand.
TCGGCGACGACCGCCTGGTTCTCCGTGCGCTTCAGCTCCTCGAGCTGCGCCCGCAGGATCCGGTTGCGGCGGATCGCGTCGATGCAGTTCGAGAGGTCGTCGTACCGCGGCGCGTTCGCGACGATCAGCTCGCGGCTCTTGTGCAGCAGCTCCGTGAACTCGGCGAAGTCCGCGTCGCCGAACTGGATTGCGAGCCGCTGAGCCTCGCCGATCAGCTCGTCGAGCGAGTCCCCGCGAGCGTGCACGCTGCGGCGCAGGATCTCTGCGAACTGCGCGACGAGCACCGAGCGGCGGTAGCCACCGGTCGCGGCGTCGTAGGTCGTGCCCTGCGAGAGGCTGACCTGCGTCGACATCTCCGTGGCCGAGTCCTCGAGCGGGTCGCGGCCGGGACCGATCGGAGCCTTCCAGCGCAGGCGGACGTCCGCGAGCGGCTCCGTCGACTGCGCGCCCGTCAACTCGAGCTCGTAGAGCGCGACGATCTGGTGCCCCGAGCCGACCTCACCCGCGTCCACCGCGTCGTTGCGGAAGTCCGCGTCGGCGATCGCCCGGTTCTCGTAGCCGAGCAGGCGATAGCGATAGACCTGCTGACGGTCGAACTCGACCTGGATCTTCACGTCGCGGGCGATGGGCTCGAAAGCGCCGACGAAGTTGTCGACGAAGGCCCGGCGCGCCTCTTCCGAGGAGTCCACGTAGTTGCAGATGCCGTCGCCCTTGTTGGCGAGCTGCTCCAAGAACACGTCGTTGTGGTTGCTCATGCCCACGCCGATCGTGTTCAGGAAGATGCCTGCGTCACGCTTCGACTGGACCGAGGCGTTGATGCGGTCCTGGTCCGTCTGACCGACGTTCGCCACTCCGTCCGACAGCAGCACGACGCGGTTGTGCGCGCCGGCGGTCAGCCCCTGGGCCGCGACCTCGTAGCCCAACATCAAGCCTCCCTCGGCGTTGGTGCCCCCGTCCGGCTGCAGGCCGTAGATCGCCGCCTCCACGATGCCGCGCGACTGCGCCGAGGTCATCGGCAGGATCACGCTGGCGGAGTTGTTGAAGCCGACGATCGCGATGGAGTCCTGGGCGTCGAGCTGGGCCACGAGCAGGCGCAGCGCGTGCTTGACGAGCTCCATGCGGTTCTGCTCCTTCATCGAGCCCGACGTGTCGACGACGAAGGTCAGCGCGAGCGGTTTGCGGTCCTCGCGGGCGACCTCCTTGCCCCGCACGCCGACGCGCATCAGCCAGCGCTGACTCGGCGCGTCCGCCGCGTTGCCGAAGCGGCTCGGCGCGAGCTCGGTGTGGATCCCGAAGACGCCTTCGGTCGGCGCCGCGAGGTCCGGCTCGAAGTAGTTGACGAACTCCTCGGTGCGGATCTGCGCCTTCGTCGGCAGGTGGCCGTCGTTCAGGTAGCGCCGCGCGAGGGTGTAGCTCGCCGTGTCGACGTCCACGCCGAAGGTCGACTGGTTGTCGATCTGCGCCAGCTCGAACGGGTTGTCGCCCCAGAAGCGGAAGAACATGTCCCGCGGGCGCTCGTTCGGGAGCCGGCGGCAGCTCTGCAGGATGCGGTCCGTCCGGCGCTCGATGAGCGTGCCGAGCTCTTCCTTCGAGAGCTGCCTGCGGCCCGCATCGCGATCGTAGGAGAGGCGAACGTCCTCGTCGTCGGCGTCACCGTCCACGTAGCCGAGGGCCGACAGCATCTCGAGCTGGTACTCGGGAAGCTCGAAGGCTTCGAGGAGTTCGCCCGCGTCCGCTGTCGTGGTGCTGACCTTCGCTCGCAGCGCGACGCGCGCCGAGCCGCTCTCCGTCGCCGGTGGCGAATACGGGCTCACGGTGCCCACGCCGGGACCCGGCGAGGACGGACCAGACGGCCCCGGCGAGCTCGGGCCCGAAGGGGCCGCAGCGCCGCCGACGAGCTCGCGCTTGCGAGCCCGCTCCAGTACGAAGACCGGGTCCTCGGCAGGGGCCTTCTTGTTGTCCGATGCCTGGCCTATGCCGAGGAAGAAGTCGTCGCTCCCTCCGGCAACCGCGTCAGGCGCGTCCGCGACGCGGCTGAGCCGCACAACGGAGGCGTCGGGCTGCGTCGGCGCCGTGGGGCCGGGGGTGCTCGGGCCACCGCCACCGCCGCCGCCGCCGCCGGGCGGAACGCCGTCGCCAGGACCCGTGTACGCACCTCGGGTTCCCGCGCCACGCTCGGTTCGCTGCAGGGCAATCCCGACGAAGGCCTCGGGCTCCGAGGCCCCCTCGTGGGACTCCAGGCTCCAATTCAACTTGTCCACGACTCCCGTGAGATCCGTGGAGTACTCCGCTAGACGCTCGGCGCTGTACGTCGACTCGGACTTCGTCCGTGCGTTCGATTCCCTCCCCTGCAGCTCGCCGAGCGCCGAGCCCAGCTGCTCCTTGGCTCGCTTCAGCTCCTGAGTGAGCGCGGCCCCCTCGCCCGCCGACTCCGCCGGCGGTGCGATCGTGGAGCCCTGGGCGGTCTCGATGTCGAAGTCCACCAGCAGATCGGCGGAGCCCTTGGCGAGGCCGCGGTGGTTCACGGTCGCGTCCTCGAGCCGCGCGAGCTCCTCCATGGAGGGGCGCCCTGGATTCGTGAGCGGCGAGTCGTCCCACAGCGCGCGTCCACCGACGACGCCGGTGACGATCGCCGCGAGGCCGGCCGCTGCCTGGAACGGCGCGCGGGTGTACCACGGCTGGAGGCGCGCTGCCGGAGCGGCAGGCGCTACCGCCGGCGCGGGCTGCGCCGCGCGCTCGAGCGCGCCGAGGATCTCCGGCGCCAGCGACTCGTCGCTCGCGCAGGTCGTCGTCACCAGGGAGATCGTCGCCGCAATGCGCTCCTTCTCGGCGCGCAGCTCGGCGTTCGCGGCAAGCTCGACCTCGAGCGCGGCGCGCTCGGCGCCGTCCAGCTCACCCAGGACGTAGGCGCACAGGCGCTCGTGCACGCCGCCACCCTCGTTCGGTTCCATCGCTTCGTGTTCGTTGTTCTTCATCGTGGTTCTCCTACGCGACTCCCATTCCGCTGCCCGACCCCTGCGACTCGCTCTCCTGCTGGACCAGCGAGGAGAGGCTCCCGGAGAGCGACTTGACGCCCTCGCTGATGAGCCAGCCGACGGTGCCGATCTTCTTGCCGGTCACCTCCGCGATCTCGCGGTAGCTGCGCTCGGCCAGGAGCCGCAGGACCAGCACCTCGCGCTGATCGACGGGGAGCTGGGCGATGGCGCGCTCGACGCGCGCCCGGGTGTCGTTCGCCTCGACGAGCTGCTGCCCGCCACGTGTCGCCTCGGGAGGGGCGACGGCCTGTTCGCGCTGTCGGCGGCGCGAGTCCGATCGGAGGATGTCCATGCAAGCGTTCCTCGTCACCGTGTGCAGCCAGGCCGCCAGCTGCCTCGATTCGGTGGCGTCGTCGGTGGCGTGCGTTGGACCCGAGAGGTCGAGCCGTTCACGCGCCAGCTTCAAGAACACCTCCTGAACCACGTCTTCGTAGGGACTCCCGGTCCCGAGCAGTCCTCGCGCATGCCTCAAGAGGGCATCCTGATAGCGAAGGACGAGCGCCGTGAAGGCGCCGGCGTCCCCGCCGTGCCAGGCGGCGAGCAGCTCGCGGTCGGTTCGTTCCGTCATGGTTCAGAAGGCAGCGGCCTTCGCGGGGAGGACGCCGCCGCTCGCGCGGGTCTTGGTGGGATTCCGATTTTCGGAGGAGATCGGCGAGGGTAGCGCGGGCGCCGGGGCGGGCCACAGGTCCATCTGCGCGCGGCCCGCGGGGCACCGCGTTGCGCGCGCGCCGAACGCAGGAGGGCCCCCGTCGACGTGCGACGGGGGCCCTCCGAAGTGTCTCCGCGGCGGGAGCTAGTCGTCCGATGCGTCCTTCGAGTCGGCAGACTCGTCGCCGATCAGCAGGTTCGTCAGCTCGTCGATGTCGATGATGCTGGGCACTGACGGGTCGTTCGAGTTCAGCGTCACGCTCTCGAAGTCGAGGTTGTTTGCCGCATCGCGCGCCTGGAGGATCCGGCCTCCCTGCGTGTCGAGCGCCGCGTTGCGCAGCTCGTCGCGCAGCGCCTCCGCCTTGTCGACCGCCAGCTGACCATCGGCGACGAGCGTCTCGTACTGAGCGTCCGCCTGCGGCCGCACGCGGTTGAGGTAGATCTCCGCCTCCGCGAGGATCGTGGCCACGAGCACCTGGTTGTTCGACGAGGCCTCCTGGAGGCGCTTGTCCCAGCTCGCGCGGAGCTCCTTGGCCATGGCCTCGGTCTCCTTCTCGATCTTGCCGGTCGCGCCCATGGCGTCCTCGACCTTGCGCTTGCTCTTCGCGAGCTCGGCCTTCTGCTGCGTGAGCTGCGTCTCCTGCAGCTTGCTCTCGAAGCCCGGCAGGAAGCGCACAGCGCGAATCAGGATCGCCTCGGGGCGCACGTGCAGGCCCGCGAGCTCCTGCTCCAGGGTCGGCAGGATCGACTGCGCCAGGTCCAGGCGCATGTCCGTGTTGACGAAGTCACGCGGGATCAAGACCGCGAGCTCCTCGCGCAGAACGCCGCGCACCTGGGAAGCGACGCGCGACTTGTAGGCGTCCTTCTGGCCCTCGGCCACGATCATGTGGGCTTCGCCCGGAATGATCTTGTAGGTCACCGTGACGTCCACCGAGACGGGGTTGTTGTCCCTCGTCCGGATCTCGAGCGGCGGCTCCTCCTGAGCGTTGGCGTGCCGCCGCGAGCCGCCGACCTGGTCCTCGGCCTGGGTGAACGTCAGGAAGTGCGTGCGGCGGTCGAGGGCGTACCACTTGTGCACGCCGGTCACGCCATAGTGGTAGCCGACCATGTGGTCCTTCTGGATCACACCGGCAGCGCCCCACATGTTCTGCTTGACGCCGATGACGCCGGGCTCGATGCGCTCGAAGAGCGCGGAGAGCACGATCAGTCCGAGACCCATGATCCCGAACAGGACGAGAATGATCTTGGGAGCCTTCATCAGAATCCACCTCCGCTCTGGTCACCGGAGAGCTCGCCCATGCCCTTGGTTCCGGAGTGTTCGAGTCGTTTGGGCTGCGGATCTCGGCTGTAGGGCACGAGGGTGAAGCGAATGTTCGCGAGCTTCTTGATCAGCGCCTCGCGCACCACGACGCGGCCGCGGGCCTCGAGTGCGGTCGCGCGCGCCTGGATGCCCTCGGCCTCCTTCGTGTACTTGGCGGTGAGGCCCTCGGCCTCCGCCGTCAGGCGGTCGAGCACCTGCTGGCCCTCGGCCTCGCGGGTGACCTTGTAGCGGTCCGCCTCCTTGGTGATCTGGATCGCGTCGCGCTGGGACTCGAGCTCGAGCTTCTTCAGCTCACCCTGCAGCTCCTCCCACTGGATCTCCTTCTCCTTCTTCACGAGGGCGAGCTCCTGCTCGCGCTCCTGCAGGAGCTGGGCCTCGCGCTGCTTGAGTCGCTCGACCTCCTGGTCGGCGACCTTGCGCTCCTCGATCGCCTCCTCGTAGCGCGGGTCGAAGCGCGGCTTCGGCGTGATGATCCGCTTGATGACGATGCCGTGCGGCTCGAGGAACTCGTTCAGCCGTTGGGTGCTGCGCTCGCGCGCCGTCGTGTAGCTGGAGGGGTCGGCGACCTCGACCGCGGAGAAGCGGCCGAACTCGTCGCGCAGCACGGAGCGGGCGAAGGCCCGGATCCAGTCGCGCTTGAACCCGTCCTGGATCCCCGAGTCCTCGATGATCAGGTCCGCGCTCCCCGGGAGGATCTCGTACTGGATCTCGAGCGACTCGAAGCGGAAGTTCGAACCGTCGCTCGCGCGCACGGTCAGGAACGGCGCCGTGTTGTCGCCCTTCGAGCCGGTGCCCTCCATCAGGAACTGCTGCGGCGTTCGGTCGAGCTTGTAGACGCCCTGGAGGAAGGGCACGTAGAGCTTGTAGCCGGGGGTCGTGAGGACCTCCTTGTCGCCGGAGAGGAAGTTGATCTTCACGGCCACCTCGCTGTCCTCGACGGTAACGACGCCGAGGTTCCCCGAGACGCCGAGGATCAGGAAGGTGCCGACGGCGGCCACGACGAGGCAGCCTCCGAGGAGCACCTTGGCCGGGGGAAGCTTGACCTGGGGTCCGGAATTCTGACCGCCCTTGTAGCTGGGCCGCCGGGGGCCTCCACCGCCGCCTTCGGGCGGGTCGTCGTCCATGTCGATGGTCTTCATCGTCGTGTCCTGAAAAGGGATCGTGTGCGGGGCCTGGCGAGCGCCGGGCGTTGGGCCGAGGTACTCGCCTGCGCCGGGAGATTCACCGGCGGCTGCGGAGGCGGGAGGATAGGGGGACGGGCGCTCGCTCCGTGGCTATTCTCGGGGCCTTCCCCCGAGGCCCCTCCGGAC
>CAYGST010000259.1:0-6990 GCA_964352415.1 uncultured Planctomycetaceae bacterium
GGTTCGGTGGGCGCGCGGGGCGCGCCGGGCCGGGATTGTCGGACGCGTCGGCCCGCGCATCAAGCGCCGGGGGCCAGGCCTTTACGCGCCAGTTCGGTCGGGCGCCGCCCGCGCGGCACTCCGCCGTGGGGGCCCGCGCGCGGGTCAGCGTCGAGGCGCCCGGGCCTTCGCGCGCTTCGGCGGTCCGAGGACGAACGGCTCGAACCAGTCGAGCGCCTCGCGGGACGTCTTGCAGCGGGCCGGGGTCACCAGGTGGGCGAGGCCCGTGCGGATCAGCCGCAGGTCGACGCTCTGCTGGCCGAAGATGCGCTCGAGGGCCAGGCGATCGGCGAACTGCAGCAGGTAGCGGTCCTTCTGCCAGGCCAGCCGCGTGATCCCGGCCTCCTGCAGGACGAGCTTGAGCCGGAAGGAGCGCAGCAGCTCCTCGGCCTCGTCGGGGATGCGGCCGAAGCGGTCGCGCAGCCCGTCGCGGTACTCCGCCTGCTGCTCGAGGGTCGGGAGCTCGGAGAGCTCCCGCAGGATCTCGATGCGCGTGTGCACGTCCGGGATCCAGCGGTCGGGCAGGAAGGCCTCCAATCCGAGCTCGAGTTCGACGCCGCCGAGGGTCGGGTCCTCGGCCGCGACCTCCTCGAGCGAGAGGCCGTTCTGCAGGCGCTCGACCGTCGCCTTCAAGAGCCGGCAGTAGAGGTCGTAGCCCACCGCGCCGATGTGGCCCGACTGCTGCGGACCGAGCACGTTGCCCGCGCCGCGAATCTCGAGGTCCTTCATCGAGATCTGGAAGCCCGCGCCGAGGTGGTTCATCTCCTCGAGCGCCTTGAGCCGCTCGCGCGCGATGTCGCGGATGGGCTTCGCCTTCTCGATCAGGAGGTAGCAGTAACCGCGCTGCGAGCCGCGCCCGACGCGGCCGCGCAGCTGATGCAGCTCGGACAGGCCGAAGTGATCGGCGTCGTGGACGATGATCGTGCCGGCGGCGGGCACGTCGAGTCCCGATTCGATGATCGTCGTGGCAACGAGCACGTCGGCGTCGCCCTTCGTGAAGACGCGCATGACCTGCTCGAGCTCGCGCCCGGCCATCTGACCGTGGCCGATGGCGTACGAGCACTCGGGCACGAGCTGCTGGATGCGTTGAGCGATCGCTCCGATCGACTGCACGCGGTTGTAGAGGTAGAAGACCTGCCCGCCCCGGTTCTTCTCGCGCAGGATCGCCTCGCGCAGCTCCTGCTCCTCCTCGACGTAGGTCAGGATCGTGTCGATCTCCTGGCGCCCCTCCGGCGGCTCGGTCAGCGCGGAGATGTCGCGCACGCTGCACATGTCGCTCTCGGGCGTGCGCGGGATCGGAGTCGCGGTGAGCGTCAAGAGATCGACCTGGGCGCGCAGCTTCTTGAAGTGCTCCTTGTGCGTGACGCCGAAGCGCTGCTCCTCGTCGATGATCACGAGCCCGACGTTGTCGAGCTGCACGTCCTTCGAGAGAACGCGGTGCGTGCCGATCAGAATGTCGACCTGGCCCGCGTTCGCGCGCTCGACGACCTCCTTGCGCTTCTTCGGAGGCACGTAGCGCGAGAGCATCTCGATCTCGATCGGGAAGTCGGCGAGCCGCTGGCGGAAGGTGTCGAAGTGCTGGTTCGCGAGGACGGTCGTCGGCACGAGGACGACGACGCGCCCGCCGGCGTTCGCGACACGGAAGGCGGCGCGAATCGCGAGCTCCGTCTTGCCGAAGCCGACGTCGCCGCAGATCAGGCGGTCCATCGGGCTGTCCGAGGCGAGGTCGGCGGCGACCTCCTCGTCCGTCGTCAGCTGGTCCGGCGTCTCGGTGTAGGGGAACTCTGCGATCATCTCCCGCACCATCTCGTCGTCTTCGCCCCAGCTCTTGCGGCGCTTCATCATGCGCTTCGCGTGGACCTCGAGCAGCTCGGCGGCGAGGTCGTACAGCGCGCGCTGCACCTTCTCCTTGCGCTTGCGGAAGCTCGTCCCGCCGACCTTGTCCAAGGTCGGCGCAGCGGCGCTCGTCCCTATGTAGCGCTGGACGATCTCGATGCGGCTGACCGGGACGAAGACGGCGACCTCGTCGGCGAACACGAGGTGCAGGTGCTCCTCCGTGCCCTCGCCGCGCTCCATCTTCTTGAGCCCGTGGAAGCGCGCGAGCCCGTGCACGGCGTGCACGACGTAGTCGCCGATCTTCAGCTCGAAGAAGCTCTGTATCGCGCGGGTGCGATGGGCCTTGGTCTTCGCCGTCGCGCCGCCGCGGCCGATGATGCCGACGAGCTCGCGGTGCCCGACCACGACCAGCGGCCCCGGATTCAGGCGGAAGCCCTTGCTGAGCGCGCCCACGGCGGTGGCGATGTCGTCCGTCCCCGCGCGCTGCGCCATCAGTTCGTGGAGACGCTTCTCCTCGCCCTCGGTCTGGCAGACGACGACGACCTCGCCGCCGGCCTCGACGATCTCGCGCAGCGCGACGGGCGCCTCGGTCATGCCGACCGACAGCGCTTGCACCGAGCGCGTGTCGAAGTTGACGTGATCTGCTGGCAGGCTCGCGAGCTTCAGGTGCTTGCGCTCGGCGATCTCGCCCGCGAGGTGCAAGAGCGCCTGCGAGTGCTCGGCGCGCTGGACCCGGAGGCCCTCGGCGACGTCCTCGATGCGCAGCGGCTCGACCTCGACGTAGCAGGCGTTCTTCGCCAGCACGCGCATCGGCTCGACGTGGCCCTCGTCCTCGGTCGTCGCGGCGTCGTTGACGAGGCAGACCTCGATGGCGTCGAGCGACTCGACGCTGCGCTGGTCCACGGGATCGAAGGTGCGCAGTGACTCGATCTCGTCGTCGAACAGCTCGATGCGCAGCGGCAGGTCGGCTGCGAACGGGAACACGTCGAGGATGTCGCCGCGCAGGCTGACGTCGCCGGGCGCCTCGGCGAGCGGCTGGCGCTCGTAGCCGCCCTTGACGAGCCGCGCGAGCAGGTGATCGGCGTTCAGGCGCTCGCCGACGGCGAACGACAGGAACTCCTTCTCGATGTCCTTCGCGTTGGGAATCGGCTGGAGCAGCGCGAGGACCGACGTGACGACGAGTCGCGGGCGGTTCTCGGGCGCGCCCACGAGCTTCTGCGCGACCTGCAGCCGCTGGCGGACGTTCTCGAGGTCGGTGTGCGCCTTGCTCGTGCCAGCCGAGAAGCTGGTGCGCGCGGGAAACCACACGGGGTCCGCGCCGAAGAAGCGGAGGTCGTCGGCGAACATGCGCGCCTCGACCTCGGTCGAGCAGGCGACGACGAAGGGCTCGGGGCGCGCGCGCACGAGGCCGGCGACCAGCAGCGCCTGGGACGAGCCCCAGAGGCCTCCGACGCTCGCCTTGCCGTGCGTCTCGAGGCGCTCGCGCACCCGCGCGAACTCCGGCAGGCCGTCCAGCGTGGCCAGCCCGGGCGCGGTAGCGGCCTCGTTCGTCACGCGTCGTCCTCGACGCCTTCATCCTCGAGGACGAGCAGCGCTTCGTGCGCCGCCCAGCGCTCGGCCTCCTTGAGCGTGCGGCCCCAGGCGCTCGGGAACTCGCGCTCGCCGGCCTGCGCGACGACGAGGAAGGCGCGCGCGTGGGAGCGACCGAAGTCCTGGACGGTGCGGTAGGTCGGCGGTTCGCCCCAGAGCCTCTGCGCGAGCTGCTGCAGCTCCTGCTTCGGGTTCTTCGGGGCCTCGCGGTGCAGCGGCTGATCGAGAGGCTCGGCCAGGGTCTCGAGGATCCACGCGCGCGAGGCTTCCATCCCGGCGTCGAGGTAGAGCGCGCCGACGAGGGCCTCGTACAGGTTGGCGAGGACCGAGCGTGGCAGGGTGCGTCCGCGCAGCCCGGAGCCGACGCGCGCGTGCTGTTCGATGCCGAGCTGCCGCGCCGCATCCGCGAGCGCGCGGCGCGAGACGACCTCGGCCTTGAACTCCGTCAGCGCGCCCTCGTCGAGGTCCGGGTGCCGGTGGAAGAGCGCCTCGGCCACGATCAGGTCGAGGACGACGTCCCCGAGGAATTCGAGCCGTTCGTTGTTCTCCGCGCGGCCGGTCGAGGCGTGCGTCAGCGCCAGCTCGAGCCAGCGCTCGTCGGCGAAGTCGTGGTCGAGAGGCGCCATCGCGGCGAGTATAGGCCGAGCCCCGCCCAGTCCGCGGAAGAGCACGAGTTTCGCGCCGGCGACCGCACGCGACTTGCGGAGTCGCGCCTCCGGCGGACAATCGGGGCATGGACGAGGGCTACGAACCGCGCGAGGACGACCACCTGGTCGAGCCGATGTTCGAAGCGCTGCGGCCGCACGCGCACCCGCCGGAGATGGAGCGGCCTTCGCGCGGCGACCGGGTCGTCATCTGGACGTTCCCCTTCGCGGCGCTCGTCGCGGGCGGTCTGGCCTGGTGGCTCTTGCGCTGAGCGCGCGCGGCGCACACGTCACCCCAGGCCCGAGCCGGCCGGGCGCGCTCCGTTCGGCGTCTCAGTCGGTCCGTCCGAGCGCGCGGCGCGCGCGGGTCGCTTCGGCCAGCGTCCGAAGGACGGGGACCGTCCGGTCCCAGCCCAGGCACTTGTCCGTGATGCTGGTTCCGTAGCTGAGGCCCTGCGCGCTCGGGTGGGGCTGATTGCCGTCCTCGAGGAAGCTCTCCAGCATCACGCCGAAGATCACGGCGTTGCCGGCGGCGATCTGCTGCGCGACGTCGCGGGCGACGGCGGGCTGGCGCTCGTGGTCCTTGCCGCTGTTGGCGTGACTGCAGTCGACGAGCACGCGGGCAGGCAGCTCGGCCGCGACCAGGCGCCCGGCGACGGCGGCGACGCTGCCCGAGTCGTAGTTCGGTCCGCCGTGACCGCCGCGCAGGATCACGTGGCAGGCGTCGTTGCCGAGGGTCGAGACGATCGCGGCGACGCCCTGCTTGGTGACGGACAGGAAGTGGTGCGGGTGGCGGCTGGAGCGGATCGCGTCGATCGCGACCTGCACGTCGCCGTTCGTTCCGTTCTTGATCCCGACGGGCATCGAGAGCCCCGACGCGAGCTCGCGGTGCACCTGGCTCTCGGAGGTGCGCGCGCCGATCGCGCCCCAGGAGATGACGTCCGCGATGAACTGCGGCAGGATCGGATCGAGGAACTCCGAGCCGACCGGCAGGCCGAGCGCCGTCACGTCGAGCAGAAAGCGGCGCGCCGCGCGCAGACCGCTGTTGATGTCGAAGCTGCCGTCGAGATGAGGGTCGTTGATGAGGCCCTTCCAGCCGACGATGGTGCGCGGCTTCTCGAAGTAGACGCGCATCACGATCACGAGGTCGTCCGCGAGCTCCTGCGCGACAGCGGCGAGCCGCCGCGCGTAGTCGAGCCCCGCCTCGGGGTCGTGGATCGAGCAGGGACCGACCACGACCAGCAGGCGGTCGTCGCTGCCCGCCAGGACGCCGGTGATCGCCTGGCGCCCGTTCGCGACGACCTCGGCACCCGCGTCGTCGAGGTGCAGCTCGTCCATCAGGATCGCGGGCGGCAGGAGCGGGCGCAGCCCCTCGATGCGCAGGTCGTCGGTCTGGAAGTGCATGGTCGCAGAAGCCTACCCCGGGATCCCCTGGGAAGCCCGCGGGCGGGGCATCCGCGTCGGGCCCGCGAGCCTGAACTCGACCACTGGGGCGGTGGAGCGCGTTCGCCGGGCCCGATCAGCCCACCGGGTAGTTCGCGCGCGGCGAGCGGCCGCGCAGCCGCTCGTACTCCTGCTCCGCAAAGCGGTCCGTCATCCCGGCGAGCCAGTCGCAGACGGTCCGCTCGAGGCCGTGCTCCTCGATGCGCTCGAGGTAGAACGGAGCCATCTCGGTCGGCTCGGCGACGTAGGTCTCGAAGAGCGCGCCGAGCACCTCACGGGCATAGCGCGAGAACTCCTCGAGCAGCGCGTTGCGGTAGACCCGCGCCCACAGGAAGCGCTGCAGCTCCGCGATCGACTTGCCCATCTCGGGCGAGTGTCGGATCTGCATCCGCGGGAGCTCGCGCGCCTCGCTGCTGGTCGTCGCGGCCGACTCGCTCAGGCTCGCGTGGGACGTCTCGAGCAGGTCGGTGATCGTGATCCCGAACAGCTGGTTCGAGAGGCGCACGCGCACCAGGTTGCGGTCCGTGGAGTCGTCCAGGAAGCCGGGGTGGCGCTCGCGCGTCTCTTCGATTGCGCGCCGCCAGAGGCCGCTGGCCTCCTCGATGTCGGCGTCGTCGAAGATGCCATTCGCCAGGCCATCCTGGATGTCGTGCATGTTGTAGGCGGTCGAATCCGCGAGATCGACGACCTGCGCCTCCAGGAGCGCCTGGCGCGCCTTCGGGCGGAACTCGTCGGGCCAGTCCTCGTCCTTCTCGTGCTTGAGCAGCGACTCGCGCACTTCGCGCGTGAGGTTGAGCCCCGCGTAGTCCGGATGGCGTCGTTCGAGCTCGTCCACGACGCGCAGCACCTGGGCGTTGTGGCGGAAGCCGCCGTAGCCCTCCATCAGCCCGTTGAGCGCGTCCTCGCCGCGGTGGCCGAAGGGCGGGTGGCCGATGTCGTGGGCGAGGGCGATCGCCTCCAGCAGCGACTCGTTGAGGGCGAGGGCCGTGCCGACCGCGCGCGCCACCTGGGCGACCTCCAGGCTGTGGGAGAGGCGCGTCCGCTGGTGATCGGCCTGGCGGTTGATGAAGACCTGGGTCTTGTACATCAGCCGCCGGAAGGCCGTGCAGTGGACGATCCGGTCCCGGTCGCGCTCCCAGCAGGTCCGCAGGGGGTCGAGGGACTCGGGGAAGCGGCGTCCGAGGCTGCTGTCCGCGAGGGCGGCGTAGGGCGCCAGCCGCTCGTGCTCGGCGGCCTGCTTGGCGGCGCGGTCGATCGGGAGCTCGAGGCTCGTCATGCGGAACTTGTAGCGCGGTGGGGCGCCGAGCGCAGGGGCCGGTGGGGGAGGATCGGAACGGACCGCGGAGGCGGGTCCCATAGAGTAGGACGTCGCACTTGGCGCCTGGTACCTCTCGGAGGACGAAGACCGTACACTCCCCCGCTCGAATCCCCCCGGAAG
>CAYGST010000260.1:0-6989 GCA_964352415.1 uncultured Planctomycetaceae bacterium
AACCGACGACATCAACCTTGGCAAGGTTGCGCTCTACCACTGAGCTACAGCCGCGTCGGGAGGAAGAATATCCGCCTCGGCGGGAAAGGCAAGCCCGTCTCGCGGCTCTTGTGCGATCTCTTCGGGCGGCGCCTCAGCGCTGGCCCAGGCTCTGGAGCAGCAGCCGGGTGATCCAGATGCCGACCCGGCCCACCGCGTCGACCGGAGAGGTCCCGCGGGCCATCTGGGCCGCCACGGCGCTCGCGAAGCGGCAGCCGGAGCCCCGCAGGACCGCGTCGGCCACGCGCGGGTGCTCGACCCAGGTCGGCGCTTCGCCCGCCTGCAGCACGAGGTCCTGGACGGGATTCTCCCCACCGTGGCCTCCCTTGACGACGACGCCGACGGCCCCCGCCTCGATCAGGCCCTGGGCCGCGGCGAGGCGCGAACGCGGGACGTCGGCCAAGCGCCGCGGGTCTGCGCCCGTCAGCTCCGCCAGCTCCGGCACGTTCGGCGTCCACCAGAGGCCAGCGGGCAGGAGCTCGTCGCGCAACGCGTCGAGGCTGGCCCCGTCGTGGAAGCGGCCGCCGCTCGAAGCCCCGAGAACGGGATCCAGCACGATCGGGGCCGCGCCGTCGATCTCGGCGGCGAGGGCGCGCGCGGCGAGCACGGCCGGGGTCCCCGGCAGGAGCCCCAACTTGACCGCGCCGAGGCCCGGCCCGAGGTGCCGACGCGCCTCGGCCAGCCACGTCGCGGGATCGACGGCGCCGAGGTCGTGCACGCCGAAGTCGTCCTGCTTGGTCCAGGCGCTGACGACGAAGGCGCCCTCCACCTCGATCTGCTCGAGCGCTTCGCGGTCGACGTCGATGCCCGCGCCGCCGCTCGAGTCGTGACCGGCGACGACGAGGACGCGCGGGACGACGTCCGTCAACCGCGCTCCCCGGAGAGCGCGCGTCCTTCGGGGGGAAGCTCGTCCGGATCGGACGGGCCGAGGATTTCGAGGGCGCGCTTGCGCAGGCGTCGCTCGACGCTCGCGACCGTGCTCTCCCCCATGTCCTCGAGCGGCACTCGCGCGCCGGCGATGTGGCCGTGGCCGCCGAAGGAGCCGTGACCGCCGAGAACGCGCTTCATCAGCGGATAGGCGTTCCCGAAGGCGTAGTCGGTGCGCAGCGAGAGCACGTACTCCTGGTCCTTCTCGACCGCGCCGCCGACGACGACCCAGGAGGCGCTCTTCATGCGCAGGAAGAAGTCCGCCATCTCCGCGACGAACTCGGGGTGGCTGACCTTGCCGAGCAAGCAGAGAACGAGCGCGCCGTGCTGCTTGGCCACCGAGAGCGCCGAGTGCAGCTCGCTGTAGTAGATGCGCGGCAGCGGCGGGTGGTTGATGATCGTGATCAGCTCGCGGTCGGCCTCGCGGAACGTCGCATAGTAGGCCTCCTCGTCGAGCGCCGACGCGTTGCGCGACAGGTCGGCTGTGTCGTAGCGGATCCCGCAGAACAGCGCGGTCGCCGTGATGCGGTCGAGCTCGCAGTTCGCGTCACGCACGTACTCGTAGATGATGGACGCGGTCGCGCCGATCCCGAGCCGCACGTCGGCGTGCGCGATGTCGTGGGTCGGCTCGTCGTCGTCGTGCGACGGCGGCACGTGGTGATCGAAGACAGCGACGAGCGGGATGTCGGTCGGGGTGAGCGTGTGCCCGAAGTCCGGCTGCGTGTCGACGAGGACGGCGCCGAAGTAGTCCTCGCGCGAGATGCGCTCGTAGTTCGAGAACTCGAGGCCGAGGGCGCGCACCATCGCGAGGTTCTCCGCGCGGTGGATCTCACCGACCGTGGCGACCTCGGTCTCCATGCCGAAGCAGCGGTTCACCAGGCGGGCCACGCCCTGGCAGGCACCGATCGCGTCGGGGTCCGGCCCGCGGTGGGTCAGGATCAGGAGCCGATCCCGCCCGGGAGGCGCGGCGTCGCGCGCTCGCTGAAGGGACGCGCGGAAATGTTCGACGGGCCTTTGGCCATCGAAGTCCGGCGCCGGAGGTGACGCCGCGGCTGCTCCGCTCTCGGTTCGATCACTCATGTGGCCGCTAGGATGGACCCTGAGGCCCTCCTCTGGCAAGTCGAGTTCCGAAGGACCGCTCGCACGGCACCTCCCGGGGTCTCGATTCGGGGCCACCCCCCGCTGGGGGCTAGAAGCCGCGGTCGATGAGAAACTGCACCGAGGCGAGCACTTCGGAGCGCCCGTGACGCGGGTTGATCTCGATGACCTTCTCCGCGGTGTCGGACACGAACTCGGAGACGAGCTTGAAGTCGACCTCGCCCAGGCCGGGCGGCATCTCGGCCTCGCCTTCGGCGGCGTCTTGGAGGTGCACGCCGAGGAGGCGGGACTTGTAGCGGTCGAGCCACTCGGCCTGACCCGGGAGCCCCGCGCGCTCGCGCAGGTGAACGGTGCCGCTGTCGTGCCAATATCCGAGGCCCTTGAGGTCCTCGAGGACCCACTCCATCGCCTCGAAGTTGAGGATGTCGACGAAGCTCTTGCCCGGCTCGACGGCCAGGCGCATGTCCGGGTACTCGTTGCTCAGCTTGTGCACCGAGCGACAGAAGTGATCGATCTGCGACTGGCCCTTCTTCTGGACCTTCGCGACGAACGCCTGGATGCGTTCGTTGAGCTCTTCGCTGGGGCCGCTCTTGCTGAGGGCGGCCTTGAGCTCGCTCGCCTCGTGGTTGACGTCGGGGTTCTCGACCTGGCAGCCGCGCAGGATGACCGTCGGGCAGCCGAAGCGCTCGGCGAGCTGCACGTGACGCCGCACCGAGAGGATCGCCCGCTCGCGCAGCTCCGAGTCCAGGGACCCGAGGTTGGTGCCGGCCATGTGATCGGAGCGCTGGTTGAGACAGCCCGTGACCAGCGAGTTGACCGAGATCCCGGTCTCGCGCCGCGACTCCTCGAAGCCACTGAGCCCCACGGGAGATTCGCTGAGGCCGAACTCCAGCCGACGGAATCCCATGGCAACGGCCGCGAAGGCCTGGGCCTCGATCGTGGCCAAGCGCGTCCCGTAGCAGGACGTCGAGATCGCGTACTCGTTCGGGATTCCGGGTTGGGTCACGGTACCTGCGTGTCGGGGCTCGCTCGGCGGAAGTTGTTTCCACCTCTCCTGCTCTTATCGTTCAGGGTGGCGAGCCGTATCGAGTCAATTCAGGACCTCGCGAGCTGCGGGGTCGGTCTTTTCCCAAAACGGGACCGAGGTTGCAAGCTGAGGTGCCCCGACGCCCCCTCGGACCGGCCGGCCGTGACTCCGGGCCCGCCGTCGCGCGCCCCCGCGGTAGACTCTCCTCATGAAGCTCTGGATGTGGTGGACCGCCTCGGCGGTGTGGGCGCTCTACTTCGCCCTGATGGGCCTGCGGCAGTTCCAGGAAGCCTGGGGCGCTGATGGGTCCTTCCTCGCCTTCCTGAACGTGCTGACGGTCGGCGACAAGCTCGAGACGTTCCTGTCGGGCGTCGGCGCGTGGGCCCTGGGCGCGATGCCGCTGTACCTGACGAGCCTCGTTCAACGCTTCCGCAACAGCCGGGAGCGTCACCGCCTCGAGAAGGAGCGCGCGCGCATCGACAAGCGCCTCGAGAAGCTCGATCGCGAGCGGGACATCCTGACGCCCGCGGGTCCCTCACGGGTCAAGACGGCCAGCGCGCTGGCGGCGAGCGTCCCGGCCACGGCGAGCGCGGCGGACGAGCCGCGCGCCTAGCGCGCAGCCCTGCGCGCCAGCGCCTCACGCCCAAGCTCAGACGCGCACGTCGCCGCTCGCGCCGACGAGGTCGGCGTAGCGTTCGAGCACGGGGTCGACCTCTTCGGCCACGAACTCGAGCACCTGCTCGGGCGCGCGCCCCACGTGCCGCCGCGGGTCGAGGATGTCGTCGATCGAGTCGCGCACCGGCGCGAGCAAGGGCGACGCCTTGAGCCGCTCGAGCATGTCGCTCTCCCCACCCTCCTTGATGAGGCGGGCGGCGGCGAAGCTCGCCTGACGCACTTCCTCGTGCACGTCCTGGCGATCCGCCCCGGCCTTGACGACCTCCATCATCAGCGCCTCGGAGGCCAGGAACGGCAGCTCGGCCGCCAGGTTGCGGCGCACGATCTCCGGGTTCACGACGAGGCCGCCGGTGACGTTCAAGAGCAGGCTGAGGACGGCGTCGGTCGCCAGGAACATCTCCGCCAGCACGATGCGGCGGTTCGCGGAGTCGTCGAGCGTACGCTCGAGCCACTGGTTGGCGGCGGTCTGCGCGCAGTTGTCGAGGTGCGACATGACGAGGCGCGCGAGCGAACAGATGCGCTCGGAGCGCATCGGGTTGCGCTTCCACGGCATCGCGCTCGAGCCGATCTGCTTCGTCTCGAAGGGCTCCTCGAGCTCCTTGCGGTTGGAGAGCAGGCGCAGGTCCGTGCCGAACTTGTGCGCGGTCTGCGCGATCGACGACAGCGCCTGGCCGACGCGGAAGTCGAGCTGCCGGGGATACGTCTGACCCGTGACCGCGAAGCGCTTCTCGAAGCCCATCTTGCGCGCGACGCGCAGATCGAGGTCGCGCACCTTGTCGTGATCGCCGTCGAACAGCTCGAGGAACGAAGCCTGCGTCCCGGTCGTGCCCTTCACGCCGCGGAAGCGGATCATCGACTCGGCGTGGTCGAGGTCGGCCAGGTCGTCGATGAGGTCCTGCAGCCAGAGCGTGGCGCGCTTGCCGACGGTCGTCGCCTGCGCGGGCTGGTAGTGCGTGAAGCCGAGCGTGGGCAGCTCACGCCACTCGAGCGCGAACTCCTTGAGCTGCGCGATCACGCTGACCAGCTGGCGCCGCAAGAGGCGCACGCCGTCGCGCAGGAGGATCGCGTCGGTGTTGTCCGTTACGTAGCAGCTCGTCGCCCCGAGGTGCAGGATCCCGCGCGCCTTCGGGCACTGATCGCCCCAGGCGTGCACGTGGCTCATCACGTCGTGGCGCAGCTCACGCTCGTACTCCTGCGCCTTGTCGAAGTCGATCGGCTCGACGTTCGCGCGCAGCTCCGCGAGCTGCTCCTCGGAGATCGGCAGACCGAGCTCGGCCTCCGACTCGGCCAGCGCGATCCACAGCTTGCGCCAGGTGCCGAACTTCACCCTGGGCGAGAACAGCTTGCGCATCGCCTCGCTGGCGTAACGACCGGCGAGCGGATTCTGATAGGTGTCGTGATCGACGCTCACGGGGAGGCTCCTGGGAGTTCGATGGCGCGGGAGGAAAACGACCAGTCTAGCAATCCGGGGACCGCTAGCGACGACCGCCGCCCATTCGCAGCGACCGTGCTCCTGGGCGCGCGCGGCCCACGCGACCGCGCTCTCAGGTCGACAGCGTCGCCGCGAGCCCGGAGAGAGCGCACAGCGCCAGCCCCGCCCCGAAGCGCACGAGGACCCCGCGTGGCGACGCCTTGTCGCTGCCGACGTAGGACGCGAGCCAGAGCGTGCAAGCGGCGCCGACGAGATCAGTCAGCACGTCGAACACCGACGCGTCGCGGCCGGCGACCTGCGCCTGGTGCAGCTCGTCGGCCACGGCGTTGAGCAGCACGGCGACGAGCGTCAGGAGCACGAGCCGCAGCGTCATCTGCGGCCAGCCCTCGTTGCGCGGGTAGGCCACGAGGAGCCACAGAGCAATGATCCCGAACAGCGGCGCGTGCGCGATGTTGAAGCCCCAGGAGCTCCAGAAGCTCGCGGGCGTGCCGCCGCCGGGCCGCTCCGAGAGCGTCCAGATGAAGCCGATCCTGCCAATGGCCAGCAGGCAGCCCGCCCAGCGCGGGAGCCGCTGCAGCGCTCGCCCGAACCCCCGCAGTCCGCCGAGAATCCACCCGGCGCGCGTCTCCTCGGCCATGGTCAGCCCACGCGCTTGCGCGCGGTGAACTCGAGCCCTTTGCCGTCCTCGGACTTCGCGACGGTGAGCAGATCCACCATCTGCACGAGCAGGAAGAAGCCCCGCCCGCGCTCGTCCTCGAGGTCCGGCAGCTCGCTGTCGTCCAGGAACGGCGCCATCTCCTCGGGGTCGCCGCCGCCCTGGTCCGCGACGCGCAGCTCCCACTCGCCGCCGGCGACGGAGAGGTAGAGCTTCATGCGCACGTCCGTCTGCAGGTCGCTCTCCTCCATCGCCGACTCGCCGCCGCCGTGGTCGACGGCGTTCGAGAGCAGCTCGCTGGCGACGAGTTCGAGCGTTCCTATGTCGTCCTCGCCGACACCGTGCTCGGCCGCGAACTTGCCGACGACCTGGCGCGCCATCCGCCCGGCGCTGTGGGCCGCTGGCAGGTCGAGGCGCAGCTCGTCGGGGTTCGGCGTGCTCAAGCGACGGGCTCCACGTAGAGCGACAGATCGAGCGCGGGCGCCGAGTGCGTCAGCGCCCCGATCGAGATGCGGTCGATCCCGCAGCCGGCGTAGGCTGCCAGGTTGTCGGCGTCGATGCCGCCCGAGGCCTCGAACTCCACGGCGCGGCTGCAGGACTTCGCGAGCGCCCGCAGCTCCGGGAGGAGCGCCGCGATCTCCGCCGGCGTGCGGTTGTCGAGCAGGACCACGTCGGCCCCGCCGCGCACCGCGCCGCGCGCCTCTTCGTCGTCGCGCGCCTCGACCGTCATCTTGATCTCCGCTCCGACCCCCGCGCGCACGCGCCGGGTCACCGACTCCGCGTCGCCGCCCGCGAGGTCGATGTGGTTCTCCTTGATCATCACCTCGTCGAACAGGCCGAAGCGGTGGTTCTCCCCGCCGCCGCAGCGCACCGCGTACTTCTCCAGCGCGCGCAGCCCCGGGGTCGTCTTGCGGGTGTCGAGGATCCGGGCCCGACCGCCCGCGAGCTCCACCAGGGCGGCCGTGGCCGTGGCCACGCCGCTGAGGCGCTGCACGAAGTTCAGCGCCGTACGCTCCGCGAGGAGCAGCGCTCGGGCGCGGCCCTCCACCACGGCGAGCAGCTCGTCGGGCTCGACCGCGTCGCCGTCGGCGGCCTCGAGCTGCACCCGGCACTCGCCGTCGCACTGCTCGAAGACG
>CAYGST010000261.1:0-6950 GCA_964352415.1 uncultured Planctomycetaceae bacterium
CGTCGTGCTCGTCGCCGAGGTCCAGCTCGCGCACCGAGCAGATCATCCCGTGCGACGCGACGCCGCGCAGCTTGCCCTTCTTGATCTTGATGTCGCCCGGCAGGGTCGTGCCGATCGTCGCGACGGCGACCTTCTGGCCGCCGCCGACGTTCGGCGCGCCGCAGACGATCTGCAGGTCCTCGCCCGTGCCGACGTCGACCGTGCACACGCCGAGCTTGTCGGCGTCGGGGTGCTGCTCGCGCGACTTGACCAGGCCGACCGTGATGTCGGCGAGGTGCGGCGCCCAGGGTTCGACGCCCTCGACCTCCGCGGTGGAGAGCGTGAGATCCAGCGCGAGCTGCTGGGGAGTGATGCCGTCGAGGTCGACGTGGCGCTGGAGCCAGCGATAGGAGATGAGCATTAGAACTGCTCCAGGAAGCGCAGGTCGCCCCCCATGAAGTGTCGGAGGTCGTCGATGCCGTAGCGCAGCATCACCAATCGATCGAGGCCGAAGCCGAACGCGAAGCCGTTCCACTGTTCGGGGTCGACGCCGCCGGCGGTCAACACGCTCGGGTGGACCATCCCGCAGCCGCAGAACTCGACCCACTTGGTCTGCTTGCACACGCGGCAGCCGTCCTCACAGAACGGGCAGCGGATGTCGAGCTCGAAGCCGGGCTCGACGAACGGGAAGTAGCCGGGGCGCAGGCGCACCTCGAGCTCCTTCTTGAACAGCTGGCGCAGGAAGCCCTTCAGCACGCCGGTCAGGTGCCCGACCGTGATGCCCTCGCCGACGACGAGGCCCTCGACCTGGTGGAAGGTGTGCTCGTGCGTCGCATCCTGCTCCTCGTTGCGGAACACGCGGCCCGGAGCGATCACGCGGAACGGCGGCGTGAGCCGCTCCATCGCGCGGATCTGCACCGGCGAGGTCTGCGTGCGCATCACGAGCGTGCCGGCCGAGTCGCAGTAGAAGGTGTCCTGCATCTCCCGCGCCGGGTGATCAGCCGGGATGTTGAGCGCCTGGAAGTTGTAGTAGTCCAGCTCGACCTCGGGGCCGTCGAGGACCTCGTACCCCATCGAGACGAAGATCTCCTCGACTTCGCGGCGAACCAGCGTCAGCGGGTGCAGGGAGCCGCGCTGGACGCCCGCGGGCGGCAGCGTGGCGTCGAAGTCCGTGCCCGCGCGCTGCGCTTCGATCGCGGCCAGCTCGAGCGCGGCGCGCCGCTTGTCGAGCTCAGCGACGAGGTCGCGCTTCAGGAGGTTGGCGCCCTTGCCGACGACCGGGCGCTCTTCCGGCGGCAGGCTCGGAACGCTCGCGAGCAGCTCGGAGACGCTGCCCTCCTTCCCGATGAAGTCGCGCTCGACGGCGCGTAGCTCCTCCTCGGTCTGCGCTGCGCCGAGGCGCTCCAGCGCGGCCGCGCGCAGCTCTTCCAGGCGTTGTTCCATGTTGATCTGGCTGGTTCTGGCTCGATCCGTTCGTTCGGTCTCCGCGTGGCCCGAGTTTGGAGGGCGCGAGCGGCGGATCCAAGGTGGCTTGGGGCCAATGCAAAGGGGCGGGCGACCGTGGCCGCCCGCCCCCTTGGCGTGTGGTGTCTCGCCGGGAGGCGCTACAGGGCCGACTTGGCTTCCTCGACCAGGGCGTCGAAGGCGGCCGCGTCGTGGATCGCGAGCTCGGACATCTGCTTGCGGTTCAGCCTGATCCCGGCCTTGCCGAGTCCGTTGATGAAGCGCGAGTAGCTCATGCCGCGCATGCGGGCCGCCGCGTTGATGCGAACGATCCACAGGCGTCGGAACTGACGCTTGCGCTGCTTGCGGTCACGGAAGGAGTAGGCCCACGAGCGAATCATCGCCTCGCGGACGGTGCGCCAGAGCTTCGAGCGTCCGCCGCGGAAACCGCGGGCGGCCTTGAAGTAGCGGACCTTCTTCTGTCGACGCGGCGCGCCGTAGGTTACGCGAACCATGGATCAACCTCCCAGGAGCCGAGAGATGAGGCGGCTCCAGTTCGGGGGAAGCACGAGACGGGTGTTCAGACCCCGCCGACGCTTGGCGTCGTTCTTCGCCTTCATGTGCCCGCGGCTCGGACGATTCGAGATCGCCTTCCCCGTCTTGGACATGCGGAAGCGTTTCTTGACCGCTCCCTTGGACTTCATCTTCGGCATGAAACGTCCTCTCGTGGGCTCGCGCCCGGTGTGGAGATGACCCTGCTCGCCAGCATGCCTGGACCGCTTGCAGGGGTCGGAGGGCCGCAGCGTGCTACGGACTTCCGAACTTGGAGGGCAGAAGGATACGGATCGCGCGGGCCCGCGCAACCCCCAAGGGCCCTTTCGGCCGGTTGGAGTCCCGCCTGCAGGGCCTGGAGGGCGGCTTGCGGGGGAACGCGCGAGCGGGGCCCGGCCCCGCCCGTGGGCGGCGAGCGGGCCCCGCTCGCTGCGGGTCGGGCCTCGCGGCGCTGACACGGAGGGCGCGGCCGCGAAGGCCGCTCCCAGCTCGTTCAGCTCTCGGCGCCTTCCGGCTTCGGGGCCGGCGCCGCGGGACTCGGAGCCGGCGTGGGCCGCGAGACGCGGGGCGGATCGACCGGGGTCGAGGGACGCGGCGTCGGCTTGTCCGCCTGCTTGTCCCCGCCGCCGCCAGGCTTCGTGCCCGGCTTCTGCGGCAGCGGACTGAGCAGCATCGTCATGCGCCGCCCCATCATCTTCGCCTGCGACTCGATCTTGGCCACGCCGCCGAGGATCTCGGCGACCTGCTTCATGACGTTGTAACCGTGCTCGGGGTGGCGCATCTGGCGGCCGCGGAAGATGCAGACGACCTGCACCTTGTGGCCGGACTCCAGGAACTTCTTCCCCTGCTCGAGGCGATAGCCCAGGTCGTGCGTGTCGATCGCCGGACGGACGCGAAGCTCCTTGAGCTGCGAGCTGCCCTTCTTGCCGGCGCTGTTCTTCTGTTCGCGCTTGCGCGTCTCGTACTTGAACTTGCCGAAGTCGAGAATCTTGCACACCGGCGGGCGCGCCGTCGGGGAGACCTCGACGAGGTCGAGTTCGACCTCATCGGCCATGCGCTGTGCATCGCGCGTGTTCACGACGCCCACTTGCTCGCCCTTCTCGTTGATGAGACGGACCTCGGGGACGCGAATCTGTCGGTTGCGACGGTAGTCTTGTGCCCTCACAGAACTCCTTTTCTGAGGTTGCGGATGCGTTTGGAGCGGGCCGCTCCAATCGTGGTTGGATCGCCCGTTCGCGGGGCGATATCGGTCAGGGTAGCCGAGATGGGCGCGCGGCGCCACTCGACCTGGAATTCACGACTGGAACGCGCTAGGCGCGGAGCCGCGCGGGCCCCTCGGCGCGCCGCGCGGCGCCGCAGACCGCGCACGGCCGCGGCTGGGCCGCGAGCGCTTCCAGGCCGGCCCTGGGGAACGGCTGTCAGGCGCCCTCTTCGGGGACCGCGCCGGGGCGAATCTGGATGTGGACGTCCTCGAGCTGGCCGCCCGGAACCGTGCTCGGCGCCGCGCACATCAGGTCGGACGCCGAGGTGGTCTTGGGGAAGGGGATCACGTCGCGGATGTTGTCGAGCCCGAGCGTCAGGGCCACCAGGCGATCGATCCCGCAGGCGAAGCCGGCGTGCGGCGGCGCGCCGTAGGCCAGGGCATCGAGGAAGAAGCCGAACTTCTGCTGCTGCTCCTCGGGGCTGATGTCGAGCAGCTCGAAGACCTTCTGCTGCACGTCCTGGCGGTGAATCCTGACGGAGCCGGAGCCCAGCTCCCAGCCGTTGAGGACGAGGTCGTAGGCGCGGCTGTCCATCTCGGCCGGGTCGCCCGCGAGGTCCCAGTCCTCGGGCGCGGTGAACGGGTGGTGCGACGAGCTCCAGCGTTTGGCCTCGGCGTCCCACTCGAACATCGGGAAGTGGGTCACCCACAGGAAGTCCCAGCGGCCCGCGGGGATGAGGCCCTGCTGCTTCGCGAGGTGCACGCGCAGCTCCCCCAGCACGCGCCAGGTGACGTCGCGCGCATCCGCGCAGAACAGCAGCAGGTCGTTCTCGCCGCCGCCCATGAGCTCCAGCAGCGCCTGGCCGCCGTCGCCCTCGGTCCAGCGCGCCATCGGGCCGGCGCCGCCGCCGGACTCGCCCGGCTTCCACCACGCGAGGCCCTTCGCGCCGTACTCCTTGGCGAGCTTCTCGAGCGGCTTCATCTGGCCGCGCGAGACCTTCTCGCGGCCGTCCTTCACGACGATGCCCATGACCTTCCCGCCGGACTCGGCGACGCTCTTGAACACCTGGAAGTCGGACTGCTTGGCCCAGGACTCGATGTTGACAAGCTCCATGCCGAAGCGCGTATCCGGCTTGTCGAGGCCGAAGCGCTCCATCGCCTCCGACCAGCGCATGCGCGGGAACGAGCTCGGGAGCTCGACGTCCATCGCATCGCGGAAGGTCTGAACGAGGACCTGCTCCCAGACGGCGAACACGTCGTCCTCCTCGACGAACGACATCTCCATGTCGAGCTGCGTGAACTCGGGCTGGCGGTCGGCGCGCAGGTCCTCGTCGCGGAAGCAGCGCGCTACCTGGTAGTAGCGGTCCATGCCGCTGCACATGAGGATCTGCTTGAAGATCTGAGGCGACTGCGGGAGCGCGTAGAACTTGCCCGCGTGCACGCGGCTCGGCACGAGGTAGTCGCGCGCGCCCTCCGGCGTCGCGCGGTTCAGGATCGGCGTCTCGATGTCCATGAAGTCGAGCGCCTCGAAGGCGCGCCGCATCGCGGCTACGAAGCGCGCGCGGTGCTGCATGTTGTGCGTCATCGGCCGGCGCCGCAGGTCGATGTAGCGGTAGCGCAGGCGCGTCTCGACGGCCGTGTCGAGGTCGTCGATGACCTCGAACGGCGGCGTGGGCGACGCGGAGAGCACCTCGATGCGATCGACCAGCACCTCGACCTCCCCCGTCACGAGGCTCGGGTTGACGTTCTCTCCACCGCGCGCGACGACCTTGCCGTGCACGCCGACGACGTACTCGGGGCCGACCTTGACCTCCCCCGTCACCTTCTCGTCGATGACGACCTGCGTGACGCCGTAGCGGTCGCGCACGTCGAGGAAATAGATCCCGCCGTGGTCGCGCCGGCTGTCGACCCAGCCGTTCAGCCGGACCTCGTTACCGACGTGGTCGGAGCGAAGCTCACCGCAGGTGTGGGTGCGTCGCCATTCCGTGGAAGCGCTGGTGGTCGTCATCGGACAGGTCGGGGTCTCGGTGTCGGGTGGGCACTGGATGTGCCGCGAGATTGGCTGGAGCGCCCTTGGTGGTCAAGAACGGGCCCGCGCCGCCTGCGGCGGCGCGGGCCCGTTCGAGGTCGCGCGAAGCACGCGGACCGGGTCACCGGACTGCGCGCGGGTCGGACCGCTGGAGCGGCTAGTGCCCGCCCTTGCTGCCGTAGCCGTAGACCTTGAGCCGCATGAGCGAGCGACGCAGGGCCGTGTTGGCGCGCAGTAGGTCGATCTCCGGCGAGTCGGCGGTCAGGCCAACGTGCAGCGGCTTGAGCCGCTCACGCGCCCGGGCCTCCGCCTGCTTGGCGCGCTCGACGTCGATCTCCTCGGGCTTCTCACCAGCGGGCGTCAGGATGCGCAACGTGTTGTCGCGGACCTCGGCGAAGCCGCCTGCGACGAACAGCTGGTGATCCTTGCCGTCCTGCTTGTAGAAGAGCTCACCCGCGTCGAGCGCCGCCACCATGGCGGCGTGGCGCGGGAAGATCCCCATCGATCCGTCCGTCGCGGGGATCCGCACGGAGGACGCCGGCGTGTCCACCACCGTCCGCTCGGGGGTGATGATGCGCAGGGTCAGTTCCTCGGCCATGATTTCGACTCGGTGCTAGGGGGAAGCGCTGGGCTCAGGCCGACTTGGCGCGGGCGTCGTCGACGGAGCCAATCATGTAGAAGGCCTGCTCGGGCAGGTCGTCGTGCTTGCCTTCGAGGATCTCCTTGAAGGAGCGCACCGTCTCCTCGCGCGGGACGAAGATCCCCGGCGTACCGGTGAATTGCTCCGCGACGAAGAACGGCTGCGCGAGGAACTTCTGAATGCGACGCGCGCGGTGCACGACCTGCTTGTCGTCGTCGCTGAGCTCCTCGACGCCGAGGATCGCGATGATGTCCTTCAGGTCGGCGTAGCGCTGCAGGGTCTCCTGCACGCCACGGGCGACGTTGTAGTGCTCTTCACCGACGACCTGCGGGTCGAGCATCCGCGAGGTGGACTTCAGCGGGTCCACCGCGGGGTAGATACCGAGCTCCGAGATCGCGCGGTCGAGGATGATCGTCGAGTCGAGGTGGGCGAACGTCGCGACGGGAGCCGGGTCCGTGATGTCGTCCGCAGGCACGTAGACGGCCTGCATCGAGGTCACCGAGCCCTTCTTCGTCGAGGTGATGCGCTCCTGGAGGGCGCCCATCTCCGACGCGAGCGTCGGCTGGTAGCCCACCGCGGACGGCATCCGGCCGAGGAGCGCGGACACCTCGGAGCCGGCCTGCACGAAGCGGAAGATGTTGTCGACGAAGAGCAGCACGTCCTGGCCCTTCTCATCGCGGAAGTACTCCGCCATGGTCAGGCCGGAGAGCGCGACGCGCAGACGCGAGCCCGGGGGCTCGTTCATCTGACCGAAGACCAGCACGGCGTTGTCGAGCACGGAGGCCATCTCGCCGTCGGGCTTCTTGTACTCGGACTCCTTCATCTCGAGCCAGAGGTCGTTGCCCTCGCGGGTCCGCTCACCAACGCCGCAGAACACCGAGAAGCCACCCTTCTCGACCGCGGTGATTCGGATGAGCTCCTGGATCAGCACCGTCTTGCCGACGCCCGCTCCCCCGAAGAGACCGATCTTGCCGCCCTTGGCGAACGGGCAGAGGAGGTCGACGACCTTGATGCCGGTCTCGAAGACCTCGGAAACGGCTTCCTGCTCGTCGAACTTGGGCGCATCGCGGTGGATCGGCCACATGGTGCCGTCCTCGATGCCGCCG
>CAYGST010000262.1:0-6941 GCA_964352415.1 uncultured Planctomycetaceae bacterium
GACTTGAACCCGCGACCCCTGGCTTATGAAGCCAGTGCTCTAACCGACTGAGCTACCTCGCCGCCGTTGGGGCCGAGAAATCTACCGGGTCGGAGGGGCGAGGTCTAGCCCCATGTCGAGGGGCCCAGGGGCCTCCCTCGATCGACCGCGGCGCGGGCGTCTCCGGTGCCGACGCCGCCCGCTGGCTCCAGCCTCGAAAAACCGCTCCAGCACGCCGGCGTCTGCGTCGATAGCTCTCTTGCCCGCGACCGGCCCCTTCAAAGGGCCACCGAGGGTAGGAACGCTCGGACGACTGCTCGCACAGTCGATTCGGGGGAACTGAAGTGAGAGAAGCCGAAGCGCGTCGTCCTCCGGGACGGCGCGCTTGTCTCGTTCGTGGCGTCGCGGCGTCGCGGCGTCGGTGCGCAGCGCCCGGGAGCGCGCGCAGCGAAGCTCAGCCCCGCGTGCCCGCCGCGACCACCGGCGCCGCGCGGCGCGCCGACTCGATCGCACCCGGCAACGCCGCGAGCAAGACGTCGACGTCCTGCGCCGTGGTCTCCGCGCCGAGCGAGAAGCGCAGGGTCTCCGAAGCCCGCTCGAAGGAGAGCCCCATCGCGAGCAGCACGTGCGAGGCCATGCCCTTCGAGGCCGAAGCCCCCGCCGCGACCGAGAAGCCCTGCTCCGCGAGGCGCGCCTGCAGCGCGGGCGCGGGCACGTCCGGGAACCAGACCGAGAGCGTGTTCGGGAGCGTCGCGCCGCCGCCGTTGCGCTGCGCCTCGGGCATGAGGTTGCGCAGACCGTTCCAGAGCTGAAGACGACGTGCCTCGATCTCGGCGACGGGCGCGAACTTCGTCTCGGCGACGAGCTGCCCAGCGACCGCCATGGCCGCGATGCCGACCGTGTTCAGCGTGCCGCTGCGCAAGCCGTCCTGGTGACCGCAGCCGAAGTGCAGCGGCGCGATCGGCGTGCCGGCGCGCACGTACTGCAGGCCGACGCCCTTCGGCGCGTGGAACTTGTGCGCCGAGAGGCTGAGCAGATCGCACGGCACCTCGCGCACGTCGACCGGCAGCTTGCCGAAGGCGCAGACGGCGTCGGTGTGGAACAGGATGCCGCGTTCGCGGCACAGCGCGCCGATCTCGCGCACCGGCTGGCAGACGCCCGTCTCGTTGTTCGCCCACATGATCGACACGAGGAAGGTGTCGTCGCGCAGGGCGGCCTGGACGTCGCGCAGGTGCACGGCGCCGTCGGCGTGCGGCTGCAGGACCGTCAGGTCGAAGCCCCGACGTTCGAGCTCGCGCGCCGAGTTCAGCACGGCCTTGTGCTCGATCGCGCTGACGATGAGGTGACCCCCGTCGCGCTTGGCGGCGGTGCCGAAGAGCGCCCAGTTGTCCGACTCCGTCCCGCCCGAGGTGAAGACGATCTCCGAGGGCTCCGCGCCCAGGACGTCGGCGAAGCGCTCGCGCGCCTCCTCGACTCGCTGCGCGGCCCGCAGCCCCATCGGGTGCGCCGCGGCCGAGTTGCCGTACTCCTCACGACTGAGCTCGAGGCACAGCCGCTGAACGGAGGGGTGCAGGGGGGTCGATCCGTTGTGGTCGAAGTAGCGGCCCACGGCCGGGGGGGGCGTATCCAGCATGGCGCCAGTATGGAGCACGATCGCGGATCCGTCATCGGTCTGGGGGCCCCCGACGGCCCCGTCCGTCGGCCCCCCGGGCCCGTCGGCGGTGCTGGCGGCGCCTCGTCCTGCCCTCGGCCGTGGGCTTCAGCCCCCGCCAGAGCGCCCAGGAGCCGGCCTGGACCCAGGCCTCGGAAGCCTCCCTGCGCGGGCCCTTCGGAGGTCAGGCCCACGGCCCCCGGCGGCCGATAGCTTCCACGATCCCCGATGCCCGACCTCACCGAACACGAGATCCTCGCCCAGCTGATCGAGCGCCTGGTCGACTGCCCCGACCCCGCGGCGCGCGAACGCCTGCTGGTCGAAGCCCTGCACACGCGCGGCTGGGCCGAGTCCGTCGGCCTCTACCACGGCCCCGCCGGGCGCGAAGAGGACGAGGCCTGGCTACCTTCCATCGCCCGCGGGCCCGAGGACCTCCTGCCGGACGGCGAGGTCGTGCGCGCCGTCTTCACCGGCGAGCTGCCCGAGGAGCTGCCCCTCGGCAAGCGGGTCCTGTTCGGCTGGCGCGACGGCGGACGCTCCGCGCTCGCGGTCGGCGGCTTCCGCGGCGAGACGAGCGACCTCGACCAGCTCGAGGCCCTGCTCCAGGCCGCCTCGCTCGTCGATGGCGTCGAGGCCTTCGGGGACGGCGACTTGCTCGATCTCCTGCACGGACCGCTGCCCCAGGACGAGGCGCTCGAGGTGCCCGAACTCGTCGAGTTCGGAGAGGGCGTGTACGACGCGCTCCCCGGCTCGAGCGAGGCGCAGACCACCGACCTCGCCACCCTGCTCGAGGCGCGCTGCGAGCCCTGGCGCTGGGCTCTGGGCCAGCGTGGCCTGGAGTTCGAGGTCGAGATCGACGCCTCGGCCCGCGGCCAGCGGGTCGCGGCCAGCTCGCGCGACCTCGAGGCCCTCCTGGACGTCGCCCTCGACGAGAACCTGGCCCGCCTGAGGGCCGCCGGAGCGGGTCCCGTGCGGGTCGAGCTCGACCTCTGCGGCGCCGAACTGCGGCTCGGGATCGAAGCCGAGCGCCCCGGCGGAATGCCGCCCTGGAGCGCCCCCGACCCCGCGCGACTCGCCGCCTGTCGCGCGACCGTCCGACTGAGGACAGCCGCTTTCGAGCTATTCCTGGACTGAATCGGGCCCGTTTCGCCCCGTTTAGGTCAGGTATTCACCCCAACGCCGTCAGCAGCGGGGCAAGAATCGATGTTTTCCGCGGGGAAACTCGCAGGGCTGATCTAGACTCCGCCGTGTGAGTTGAAGAGAGAGATGGCGTGCTATGCGAGCGGCGCGCCATCCGGGAAGCTCGATTCGACTCCTCTCTCCCTCGGGCCGGTAGCTTCCCGCTACCGGCCCCCTTTCGTTTCAGGGCTGGGCGAGACGCTCCGGGGCATCCCGTCGCCTCGTAGGGAGTGCATGGCGGCGGACGCGGGACCCCCGAAGACCCCCACCTGCGCAGCCAACCGCGCTCTCACACGTTGCGCGCAGGTCCCTCACAAACGAAGGGCTCCGAACTCGGATCCTTGGTCTACACTGAAGGCTGTGAGTCCCATCGGGTGATGCATCGAGTTGCGAGCCTTGATGCATCGGGAAGCTCTTGATGACGACTCCTCTCTCCTAGGGCCGATGGTCTTCCCGCCATCGGCCCCCCTTCGTATTCGGCGCGAACCCTCGCGCAGGCGTGTCTGGCGCAAGTCCTCGCGCAGGGCCGTTTCCGGGTAACGCGGTTCCCGCACGGCTGCCGCCCCCAGCGGCGCGCCCTACGGCAAGACGTCGACGGTGATCGCGCTGCCGTCCGGCGCCGTCTGCAGCACGACGGCCTGCTCCAGCGAGTCGAAGGTCCAGGTCGCGAGCGGCACGCCACCGATCAGCACCTGCTGAGGCGGCTGGGAGTAGCCGCGCAGCACGAGCTCGTCGGGCGTGGCGTCGCCAGCCGCGTGCTGGAAGCGCAGCGGCGATGTCGCGCTCAGGCCGAGCTTCGGCAGGTTCAGAACGAGCCGCTCGAGGTCCGTCGTTCCGTCGACCGCGAAGCCGTTCGGTGTGCCGAGCGCGACGGGGGCGAGCTCCAGCCGGAAGCGCGCGACGCGCTGCGGCGCGATGGCATCGACCTCCGTGTGAATCCAGCGCCCCGGGGCGTCCACGAAGAACGACTGCTCCTGCGGCGGAGCGCCGGGCAGCTCGTAGTTGCCGACGAAGTCGAGCGCCTGCGCGAGCGGCAGACTCGCCCAGGAGTGACCGAGCGCCGGATCGTGCGTGAGGTTCTCGACGACGAGCGCGCCGCGCTGCTGCAGGAACTGACTGAGCGCCGTCACGCCGGCCAGGAGCTGCGTCTGCGGATCGGCGAGGTTCGCGTGCAGGTACACGGGACGCTCTGCGAAGTTCAGGACGGGCGCGTGGCCAGGATCGACGAGTCCGCTCGGCTGCAGCTCGACCGGGGAGATGCGCTGGTAGGCGTAGGGCTCGAGGGTCGGCGTCCCGCCGAAGTGCTTCGCGTTCGCGAGCGTGAGCTGCACAGCGAGGTTCGAGTTCGCGAAGGTCTTCGCGATGTCGAGCGGCGGCGTGTGCACGACGACGCCGGCGAACTGCAGCTGCTGCGGATCGAGGTGACGCATCGCGAACGAGAGCGCGCTCTGCCCTCCCATCGAGAAGCCCACGCCGTAGACGCGCCGGTAGTTGAACGGCACGACGGCGAAGAGCGCGTGCGCTACGGTCGCGAGCGACGCCTGGCTCTGCGCGTTGCCGAAGCTCGTGTCGGTGAGCCCGTACGGCGCGATGAGCATCCAGCCGCGCGCCTTCGCCTCGTACGGCAGCGCCGTGTTGATGAAGATGTCCTTCTCGCTGATCGAGAAGGAGTGGAAGCCGACGACGACCGCGCGCTCCGCGAACGGGCGCTGCGTGAAGTTCGCGGGGACCTGCACGAGCAGCCGCTCCGGCAGCGTGGCGTTGCCCGAGTACGGCGCGCGCAGGATCAGCTCGTAGGTCGGATCGCCGCTGACGCTCGGCACGGAGCGGTACTGGATCCCGTTCGGCCCGAACTGCCAGCCGCCCGAGCCCACGGCCGGGACGGCCACCTTGCCGAGGTCCTCGACGGACTGGGCCCAGCGGAAGAGCTCCTGCGGAGCATCGCGCGCCCCATCCGGCTCCTGCTGAACCGCGGCGGAGGCCGCGGGCGGCGCGACGAGGAGTCCGAGGGCGAGGGCGAGCGGTGCGAGGCGGGCGTGCGGCATGGGGCGGGCCGGAGGGAAGTGCGTGGAGTCCTGGACGCCGGGGAGCGCCAGGAACGGGGGACGCCCCCTCATCGGCGCCGGGCAGGGGGCGCCTGAACGGCCCCCCGGCCCTTCTCCCCAGATGGAGCCAGGGCCCGGCCCCGCAGGCCTCGCGCTACTTCTTCTTGCCCTTCACCTGAGTCTTGCTCTTCGAGGCCTTCGGAGCCTCGAGCCGGACCTCCACCGTCTTCGAGCGATCGGCCCCCGTGAGCGCGATCTCGCGCGTGGCCGCCGCCTGTCCGGGAGCGCTGACCCGCAGGATCCAGGTACCGAGCGGCACCTGCGAGGAGCTGGCCATCACGGTGTCGATGCGCTTCTTCGCGCCCTTGTAGCGATGCTTCGCCTTGCCCAGTCCGAGTCCCACAGCCCGCGCGCCCTTCGGGGCGCCCTTGCGCTGGAGACGCGCCGTGAACTGCTTCAGCGGCTTGCCCTTCGAGTCCACGGCGAACACCTGCACGGTCCCGGCTGGACTCAGCGCGATGAAGCCGAGATCGAACTCCGCGTCGGGGAGCAGTCGCAGCGGTCCCGTCGAGTGGGTCACGAAGCCATCGGCGCTGAGGCGGAAGCTCGTCTCGCCCGCGCGCGTCCCCGCGAGCTCGAAGCGACCGTCCTCGATCGTGTAGACGCCGCCGCGCAGGGGCTCGAAGCGCAGCCCCTTCAGCTCCTGACCGTCCACGGCCCGCACGCTGCCGCGCACGGTCGCCGTCCCGACCGGATCGGTCCGTTCGAGCTCGAGCTCGACGAAGAGCCCCGCCTCCGTGCGCGTGAGCACGCCGGCGTCGGGCGTCTCGTAGCCAGAGGCGATCGCCTTCAGCTCCCACATGCCCGCTTCGATCACGTCGAACGAGAAGCGGCCGAAGCCGTCCGCGCGCTCGCGCACGCGCTTCGACGCGGGCACGTCGATGTCCACCGGTCGCAACAGCTGCGCGTTGACCATCGCGTTCGGAACCGCGTCCCCCAGCTCGTCGACGACCCAGCCCGCGAGCGTCTCGCCAGGCTCCATCGTGAACTCGATCGGGACCGGCGCCGCGGGCGGCGCCGGGATGCTGAAGCGTTCGGTGTGCGGGAACAGGAGCTCGCCCTCCGCGCGCAGCTCGTACGAGCCTTGCAGCAGCCCCACCAGCTCGAAGTCGCCGTCCGCATCCGTCACCGCGCGCGAGTGGCCGACCTTCGACGGGCCGCGCGAGCGCTTGCCCTTCGACGGCAGGCGGCGCAGCACGGTCAGCTCGACGCCGGCGAGGGGCTTGCCGAACGGATCGCGGATCTCGCCCTTCACGCGCCGCGGCTCGTCGACGCGCAGCGTGAGGCCCTCACGCTCTTCGTCCGAGCGCAGACGCAGGGTCTGCGTGCGTCCGAGCAGCTCGATCTCGTCCGCTCCTACGGTGTGCGTCCGGTACGCGAGGATGCGCAGCCAGCGCCCGGCCGGCAGCTCCTCGAAGCGAAAGCGTCCGTTCAGGTCGCAGCGCGCGGTGCGCTCACCGGCCTGGACGCCCGCCTCGCCCTCCATCAGACCCTCGACCAGCGCTTCGTCCCAGCGCAGCTCGACGACCGCGCCAGCAACCCCGAGCCCCGCGTCGTTCATGACGTCTCCGGCGAGGCTCGCAGGCAGCACGAGCTGCAGGTCACGCTCCAGCTCCTCGCCCTCCTGCTCGACGTTCACCTTCACGCCGACGAGTGAATCCCACGGAGCGAGCGCCTCGACCCGGTACTGCCCGAGCGACAGGCCCGTGAGCTCATAGGCACCCTCCGCGTCGGTCACGGTGACGACCTCACAGAGCCCTTCGAGCCCCACGCCCACGCCGCGCAGTCGCAGCGTGGCGCGCACCTCGACGCCAGCGAGCGGCGTCTCCGTCTCGCTCGCGCGCACGACGCCGCGTAGCGAGGCCGCGGGGCGCGGCTCGAGCGTCACTTGCGCGACCTCGCCGGACTGGACCGAGACCCCCACATCGAAAGCGATCGCGAAGCCCGGGAGCGTCGCGCCGACCGGGTCCTCCCCCCCGCGCAGACCACCGCCCGATCCAATGACCCGTCGGCCACCCGCAGCGCCG
>CAYGST010000263.1:0-5042 GCA_964352415.1 uncultured Planctomycetaceae bacterium
CCACGAGCGCGAGCTCCCGCGCACCGAGCCGCAGCTGGAAGCCCGCGCGCAGGTTGGCCTGCAGCGCGCGGCCCTCGACGAGCGCCGGGCCGAGCGTGTCGAGGAGCACGTCCGCTGGCGCCGTGCCCGTGCGCGCGAGCAGCGCGCCGCGCAACGCGCGCCGCAGGAGCGCCTCCGGCAGACCGCGCAGCTCCGCGAGCGCCGCGCGCGCGACGCGGGGCGCGCCGAGGGTCGGGTGCGTGCTCCAGGTCAGCTCGGGCAGCCGCTTCGCCAGCTCGTGCTCGATGCCGACGAGGGTCGCGGAGAGAGCGCGCAGGCTCGCGCGCGCCTCGGCGCCACAGGTTTGCTCGAGGAGCGGCAGGAGCCCGTGGCGCACGCGGTTGCGGGTGAAGCGCGGGGACCGGTTGCTCGCGTCCTCGCGCCAGGCGTGCCCCTCCGACCTCAGCCACGAGCGCAGCGCGGCGCCGCGGAAGCCGAGCAGCGGGCGTACGACCTCGAGCGGGGTGCCGGCGGTTGCGCGATCGCCAGCGACGG
Organism: uncultured Planctomycetaceae bacterium; assembly: GCA_964352415.1. Lineage (GTDB taxonomy): Bacteria > Planctomycetota > UBA1135 > UBA1135 > JABACD01. The sequence goes on from CAYGST010000263.1 coordinate 535, forward strand.
GACAGGGCGCACGCCGCGCCGGGCCGGCGATGCCCGACGGATGCGTGCCGCGCAGGAGCCGCAGCAGCAAGGTCTCGTCGGCGTCGTCCGCGTGATGCGCGACGAGGATCGTGTGAACGCCCCGGGCGTGCGCGACGTTGGCGAGGGCGGCGTAGCGAGCCTCGCGCGCGCGCCGTTCGAGGTCCGGGACCTCCGCGTCCAGGTCGACGCGAACGCACTCGAACGGGACGCCGAGCCGCGCGCAGAGCTCCCGGCAGAAGCGGGCGTCGGCGCGCGAAGCGACGCCGCGCAGTCCGTGGTCGACGTGGACGGCGACGAGCGGCTGCGCGCGGTGGGCGAGGTGCAGGAGCGCGACGGAGTCGGCGCCGCCCGAGAGCGCCAGCAGCGCCGGTTCCCCCGGGGCGAGGCCAGCGCGCTCGGCGAGCGGCGTCCACCTGAGCGTGGGCGTGTCGGTATCCGCGCTGCGCTCTGCCCGGGCGGCGCCCCGCGGCTCGGCGCTCGACGGCGCGCTCGGCGGCGTCGCGGTGCGGCGAAGGGTCTCGTGCGTCACCGCCGGAGCCTACCGGATCCCGGCTGGAAACGGCGATTCACGCCGCTGCCCCGATTGATCCGCTTCGGCGCGCAGGCTAGTCTGCCGACCGCCTCGCAGCCCGCCGCTTGGCCTTCAACTCGTGCTCGCCGTCCCCTGCTCCGTCCGACGGTCCCCGCAGACCCGCCGAGTCCCCGTGACCGGCTCGCCCGCGGGTTCCACGCGGAGCCGGCCCCGGCGCGCCGCGAGCGGAGCTCTCGCAGCGGGTCGCTACGTCGCGCCGGCGCCCGAACGGTCGCCACGGACTCGCGGCGGGCGCCACGAACTCCGCGCGGGAGCCGCCTGCGCGCTCCACGCACTTCAAGCCCAACCTCTCCAGGCATGCGCATCGCAATCAACGGCTTCGGCCGCATCGGCCGGAACGTCTTCCGGATCCTCCAGAACACGCCCGGGTGCACCGTCGTCGCGATCAACGACCTGACGGACGCCAAGACGCTCGCTCACCTGCTCAAGTACGACTCGGTCCACGGTCGCTTCGACGGCAAGGTCAAGGCGGGCAAGGACTCGATCACCGTCAACGGCCAGAAGATTGCGATCACGGCCGAGCGCGACCCCGCCAACCTGCCGCACGCCGCCAACAAGGTCGACTTCGTCGTCGAGGCGACCGGCATCTTCGCGACGCGCGCCGCGTGCATGAAGCACATCGAGGCCGGCGCCAAGAAGGTGCTCCTGACCGTCCCGCCGAAGGACGAGATCGACGCGATGATCGTGATGGGCGTCAACGAGGACAAGCTCAAGGCGACCGATCGCATCATCTCGAACGCGTCCTGCACGACGAACTGCCTGGCCCCGGCCGCCAAGGTCCTCGACGAGAGCTTTGGCCTCGTCCACGGCCTGATGACGACCATCCACGGCTACACGAACGACCAGCGCATCCTCGATCTGCCGCACTCGGACCTGCGCCGGGCGCGCGCCGCGGCTCTCAACATCATCCCGACGACGACGGGCGCGGCCCGCGCCGTCGGCAAGGTGATCCCGCGCCTGAACGGCAAGCTCGACGGATGCGCGATGCGCGTCCCGGTCCCGGACGGATCGATGGTGGACCTCGTCGTCGAGACCAAGAAGAAGGTCACGAAGGAGAGCGTGATGGCCGCGTTCAAGGAGGCCGCCATGAAGGCCCCGCTGAAGGGCGTGCTCGAGTACACCGAGGACCCGATCGTCTCGACCGACATCATCGGCAACCCGCACAGCTCGATCTTCGACGCCACGGCGACGATGGTCATGGGCAGCAACCTCGTGAAGGTCATCTGCTGGTACGACAACGAGTGGGGCTACTCGAGCCGCGTCGTCGACCTGATGCGCTTCTCGCACAAGCTGAAGGGCGGCAAGCAGCCGGCGGCGAAGAAGAAGGCTGCCAAGAAGAAGGTCGCGGCCAAGTAGTCGGCGGCACACTCCAGCGGGGCGCGTCCGAGAGGGCGCGCCCCGCTTCGCATTCCAGACTCTCCTCCAGCGACATGAAGCTCGACGTTCCCGGCCTCGATTCCCTCGACCTCTCCGGCAAGCGCGTCCTCATCCGCGTGGACTTCAACGTCCCGATGAAGGAGGAGGGCGGCCAGCGCGTGATCGCCGACGACACGCGCATCCGCCGCGCGCTGCCGACGATCCGCCGCGTGCTGGCCGCGGGCGGGCAGCCGATCCTGTTCACGCACCTCGGCCGGCCGAAGGGCGAGGTCGTCCCGGAGCTGCGCCTCGATCCGGTCGGGCTGCGCCTCGCGGAGCTGCTCGGCTCGAACGTGCTCAAATGCGACGAGAGCTGCGGCGAGACGGCCAAGCAGGCGATCGCCGGCGCGAGCCGCGAGACGGTCTGCTTGATGGAGAACGTCCGCTTCCACGCGGGCGAGACCAAGGGCGACCCCGAGCTCGTGGCGGCCTTCGCCGAGCTCGGCGACTGCTTCGTGAACGACGCTTTCGGCACGTCGCACCGCGACCACGCCTCGGTCGCCGGGCTGGCGCGCGTCTTGCCGTCCGCGGCGGGGGACCTCCTGCTGGCGGAGATCGAGGCCTTCAAGCGCGTGCTCGAGGAGCCCGCGCGACCGCTCGTCGCGATCCTCGGCGGCGCGAAGGTCAGCGACAAGCTGACCGTCATCGAGCACCTGCTCGACAAGGTCGACGCGATCCTCGTCGGCGGTGGGATGGCCTACACCTTCCTGAAGGCGCGCGGCGAGGGCATCGGAACGTCGCTGTGCCAGGACGACCAGCTCGACCTCGTGCGCGCGGCCGAGGCCAAGGCGAAGGAGAAGGGCGTGCGCCTGCTGCTGCCGACCGACCACGTCGTCGCCGAGGCCTTCGGGGCCGAGGGACCGACGCAGACCGTCGCGGAGATCCCGGACGGCTGGATGGCGCTCGACATCGGGCCGAAGACGCAGGCCGCCTACGTCGCCGAGATCGCCGGCGCGAAGACGCTCGTCTGGAACGGCCCGATGGGGGTCTTCGAGCTCGCGCCGTTCCGCGCGGGCACAGAGGCGATCGGTCGCGCGGTCGCGGACTGCCCGGGCTACTGCGTCGTCGGCGGCGGCGATTCCGTCGCGGCGGTCGAACAGTTCGGCCTGGCGGAGAGGATCGACCACATCTCGACGGGCGGCGGCGCTTCGCTAGAGCTGCTGGAGGGGCGTGCCCTGCCCGGGATCACGGCGCTCCAGGGCTAGTCGTCCCCTCGACGGCGCCCGAGCCTCGACCCGGAGCGTGTTCGCGGCCTCCGCAGGCCGTACAATCCGGCCGTCATGACCGCCCAGCCGATCCGCATCGCCCCGTCCCTGCTCTCCTGCGACTTCGCCCACATCGCCGACGAGCTCGGCAAGATCGAGGCCGCGGGCGCTGACTGGCACCACGTCGACGTCATGGACGGGCACTTCGTGCCGAACCTGACGATCGGGCCGCCGGTGGTGAAGAAGATCCACGAGGCCGCGTCGATCCCCCTCGACGTGCACCTGATGATCACGGACCCGCTGACCTACGCGGAGCCGTTCGCCAAGGCCGGGGCCCACGTCCTGACCTTTCACGCCGAGGTCTGCGCGACCGACGCCGCGGCCCGCGAGGTCGCCGCCGCTTTCCGTGAGCACGGCGTCCCCAAGGTCGGAGTCGCGGTCAACCCGGCCACGCCGATCGAGCGCGTCGCGGGCTACCTCGACGCCGTCGACCTCGTGCTCGTCATGAGCGTCGTCCCCGGTTTCGGCGGACAGAGCTTCATGTCCGAGGTGCTCCCGAAGGTCGAGTGGCTGCGAGCCCAGGGCTACGCCGGTCACATCGAGATGGACGGCGGACTGAATCACGAGACGCTGCCCCGCTGCGCGGCAGCGGGCGCCGACGCCCTGGTCGCCGGATCGGCGATCTACGGCTCGGCCGACTGGTCGAACACCATCGCGGAGTTCCGCGCCCTGGCCGAAGGAGTGCGCGTCTGATGGCGCGTTCGACGTCGGACACGCAGGCGGCGGAAGCTGCCGCACCCGAGATCCCCCACGTAGCGCAACAAGCGAAAGAGGCAACGGTGAGCGCCGAGGACCAGAACCAAGAGCCGGAGCAGGCAGGCGAGAAGGGCGGGGACAAGGACTCCTCGCGCAAGCGTCGCCTCTGGAAGAAGAAGGACATGCCCGGCGGCCTCTGGCTGAAGTGCGAGTCCTGCAACGAGACGATCTTCCGCAAGGAGCTGGAGGAGAAGCAGATGGTGTGCCCGAAGTGCGGGTTCCACTTCACCGTCGCGGGCCCACAGCGGATCGAGATGCTGCTCGACCCGGGCACCTGGGACGAGCGCTTCTCCGAGCTCACCGCGCTCGATCGACTCGAGTTCACCGACCAGGTGCCGTACTCGGAGAAGATCGAACGCACGGCCAAGCGCCTGGATCAGAACGAGGCGCTCTTGTGCGGCTTCGGCGAGATCGAGGGCCAGCGCCTCGTGCTCGCGGTGCTCGACTTCAAGTTCATG
>CAYGST010000263.1:5052-6940 GCA_964352415.1 uncultured Planctomycetaceae bacterium
CATGGGCGGCTCGATGGGCGAGGTCGTCGGCGAGAAGATCGCCCTCGCGGCCGAGCTCGCGATGACGAACCGCCTGCCGCTCGTGATCTTCACGAGCTCCGGCGGCGCGCGCATGCACGAGGGGATGCTCTCCCTGATGCAGATGGCGAAGACCTGCGCCGCGCTGCATACGCTCAACGACCGCGGCGGCTTCTCGATCTGCGTCATGACGAACCCGACCACGGGCGGCGTCACGGCGTCCTTCGCGTCCGTCTGCGACCTGACCCTCGCTGAACCGGGCGCGCTGATCGGCTTCGCCGGCCCGCGCGTGATCGCGACGACGCTCAAGCAGGAGCTCCCCAAGGGCTTCCAGCGCGCCGAGTTCCTGATCGACAAGGGCCAGATCGACGCGATCGTCGATCGCACCGAGATGCGCTCGAAGCTGAAGAGCTTCATCGAGTTCGGCCGGAAGGCCTGGGCCTAGCGCCCGGGCGCTCCCGCCGGGGAGCGCAGGCAGCGCCGTCCAGGGCGCGTGGGGTACGCCGCTCCGCTCAGCCCTCGCGCACGAAGCTCATCACCCACGAGTCGAAGCGCGCGCGGCCGGGGAGGCCGACGGCGCGGTTCGACGCCGCGGCGAGCTGGTTGCTCCAGAGCAGCGGGCGTGTCAGCACGCCGCCGAGCTTCGTCTCGTTGACGTGCATCGCCTCGGGGAAGGGGCGCGTGAGCTGGTAGCCGCCGCCCTTCTTGAACGTGAAGCCGCGCGCCTCGAGGCGCCGGCGGACGTCCTCGTCGGAGAGCGCGTTGAGCTCGCGGGCGGGGAGCAGTGGCTTGTTCGCGCGGCGCCGCTTCATGCCCTTCGAGGCGAGCTGGATGTCGCCGATGATCAGGGCGCCGCCGGGCTTGACCGTGCCGACCAGGCCCTCGATCCAGGCGTCGGAGTCGGGCGCGAAGCTGATCACGCCGGAGGAGATCACGCCGTCGTAGGGCGCTTCGCCACCCGCGGGGAACGGCGGGACGTCTCCGAAGCCGGTGCGGCCGATCGGGTTCGTGACGCCTTCCTGGCGCGCGTTGGCGTCGGCGATCTTGACCATCTCCGGGCTCGGGTCGAAGAACGCGAGCTCGGTCGCGCCGAAGCGCTTGGCGGCCTCGATGCCGCACCAGCCGGCGCCGCAGCCGAAGTCGAGCAGGCGGCCACCGCGCGGCAGCTCGTCGAAGCAGCCGACGAGGCGCCGCATCCAGCGGAAGTGCGGGTAGGAGGCCTTTCCGGGCTCGCCGTTCCAGCCCGGCGCGTTCGCGTCGAACTTCTCGATCGTGGCGCCCTGGCCCATCGCGTGCACGCGACGGCGGAAGACGAAGATCGTGCCCGAGCGCGCCTTGTGCGCCTTCTTCGGGCCTCTCTCGAGCGCGGTCGTGCCGGACAGCGTGCGGCGCGACGCTTCGAGCTTGCGCACCTCGTAGATCAGGCCCGTGTGCAGGAGCGGCCAGAGCCCGTTGCGCCAGGCGGCCAGGCGCTCTTCGGGGTGGCGGCCCTCGATGTACAGAACGAGCGCGCCGTCTGGCGCGAGCGCCGCGTCGGCGGCGGCGTTCAGGGCCTGGATCGTCGCCGGCGCCGCGCCGTGGCCCGGCTGGACGTGCGCGATCAGCACGGCGGCTTCGCCGGCGGGGCCGGGCTCGTGCAGGTTCCGCGCGGACGCGAGGTCCACGCCGAAGTCGTCGAACAGGAAGTCGAGCTCTTCGGGCTCGAGGACGCCGCGCAGCGGCTCGGGGAGGGCGGTCGTGGCAGTCATGGCGGTTGGGCCGAAGCTTACTGCCGACTGGCGTCGGATGCCGCGTCCGGAGCGCGCAAGGCGGAGGAAATCGAGTAGGTCGGTTCGTCTCCGGCACAGAAGACGGAGTGCAGGGCGCAGCG
>CAYGST010000264.1:0-297 GCA_964352415.1 uncultured Planctomycetaceae bacterium
GCGTCCGGATCGCTCGGAATCACGGGCGATTCTCGCCTGGGGGCGGGCGGGCGAGTCGAGCCAGGGGCCCGGAAGGCGGTTGCGGGCGGGTCAGAGGCGGCTCCGGATCTCGATTGGCGTCAAGGGCTTCCGCCCTCGGGTCCGATACCCGGGGGTCTGCTCACCCTCCAGCCAGCTTCCCCATGTCCAGCAGCATCTCTCTCGGTCAACTCGTTCGCGAGGTCGCCAACTCCGACGCGACCAACAACGACGCTCAACGCGACCTCCTAGGCAAGCTCTACGAGATCAAGTCCAGCG
>CAYGST010000264.1:307-6936 GCA_964352415.1 uncultured Planctomycetaceae bacterium
CGGACCTGCTCCGCTACCTGGCGGACGGGGCTCAACCCAGCCTTCAGGCGATGCTCACGATGGTCACGCGGATGATCGTCAACGCGGAGTGCCTGATGTACCGCGGGCTCGAGATCGTCGACGACCCGTTCACGATGGACGAAGAGGCGAGTGCTTCGGAGACGGAGTCGGAGGCGCCCGCCGCCGGGCCGCCCGCACCGGGTGCGCTCACCATGGCCTCGCCGAACCCCTCCGGCCTGCCGCCCTCGCTGCCGCAGATGACTGGCGTGACGCGCAAGCTCACCTCGAAGGCGAAGACCAAGGCAGGGTCGGAGCTGCGGATCGATCCTCGCGTCTCGACCGTCGGCAGTACGAAGAACCTCTGCGGGATGCGCATCGGTCAAGTGCTCGTCGAGCTCGGTCTGATCGGCGAGGTTCAGATCAACGAAGCGCTCGACCTCCAGCAGAAGGAGGGGTTGCGCCTCGGCGAGGCTCTGATGCGCCTCGGCTCCGTGATGCCCGAAGGCCTCCAGGAGGCCCTCGCGCTCCAGAAGAAGATGCGTGAGTACGCGACGGACCCGTCGCAGAGCGAGTCCTGGGATACGGGCAAGGTCGGCGTCGGCGAGTGGCAGGAGTCGCTGCTCGGCGCCCTGCTGGTGCAGCGCAAGGTCGTCGACGAGGACAAGCTCAAGAAGGCGCTCGCGATCTCGCGCGCCACGGGCATGCGCCTCGGCGAGTCGCTCGTGCACCACGGCTTCTGCGACTGGGCCACCGTGCGACAGGTCATCAACGATCAGGAGCGCATGCGTCACCACACCGGTGGTGGGGCGTCGATCCCGCTCTCGCCGGGCGGCGGTTCCTGGAAGGTCTGAGCGCGCAGGCGCGCGAAGGCAGCGGGCCCGGTGGGCCGCCCCAGGGCGGTCCACCGGGCCCGACTGCGTTGCGGCGCCGTGTGCGCGCGGACTCAGCCGTCGCGGCCGAGTCGCTGCGCCGTCGAGCGCAGGCCGTTGCGGATGAGGACGAAGGACTCCGCCCGCTCGCCGATGAGCTCGAACTCGACGCGTACGGCGCTGCCATCGCGGGCGAGGAAGACGTGCTCACCCTGGTTCAAGAGCAGGGTCTTGCCCCGATCGACCTCGTCCAGCACGAGCCGCGCGCCGTCCGATCCGATCAGGAGCGTCGTGCAGCCGATCTGGTAGGAGCCGAGGTACGGGGCTTGCTCCTCCGCGGACAGCGGAAGGTCACGGAGCTCGACTTCGGGCGGCGCGGCCACCGTCTGGGCCACTCGCCAGGCGAGCTCGTCCAGCATCGGCGCGTCGCCTTCGCCGATCGCGGCGATCACGAGGTCGTGGGCCGGGAAGTGCGCGATCACTGCGGCCGCGCCGCCGAGGAAGTGACCGGGTTCGTCGCCGAGCTCGACCAGGCGGACGCCCATGCCTGTGCTGGAGAGCGCTCCGTCGGAGAGGCGCACGGGTCGCGTTAGCTGTTCGACCGCAGCGCTGTCGAGCACGCTGCGATCGATGAGGCCACGGGAGAAGCGGGCGAGGTCGCCCGCGCTGCTGCGCAGACCACCGGGCAGGAACGCGGGGGAGGCCGGTTCGTCGGCACCTGCTTCGCGCGCGACCGCCGTCGTCACGTAGCCGGTCGAGTCCATCTCGAGCGGACCGAAGATCGCGCGCTGCAGTGCTTCGTCGGCCGACGCGCCGTACTGCGCTTCGACGACGGCCGCGAGTAGCAGCGTGTCCGTCGCGCACTCGGCGACGCACTCGCCGGGCGGGTTGACGGGAGCGATGTTCTTCAGCGTGGCCATGACTTCGGCGTAGCTCGGAGCTCCGAGCAGCAGACGCTCGGGTGCGTGGTCACGATAGTCGGCGAGTCCGGACGTGTGCCGCAGCAGGTCGTGGACGCGCACGGGCGAGTCCTCCGGTACGAGCTCGGGAACGAGGGCTTGAACACGAACCTCGAGGTCGAGGTCGCCGCTCGAGGCCTTCGCCAGGAGCGCGGTCGCCAGCCAGACATGGGCCAGCTCTCCCGCGGCGAAGACGGTGTCGTCTCCTGCGTCGCGGTTCGAGCGCGCAGCCGCGCGGCCGTGACCGGTCGCGAGCAGCGCCTCCTCACCGATCTGCACGCGGATCGCGAAGGCGTCCGCGTCGCTCGATTCGGCGTGCTGCGTGACGCACTGCGCCACGCGGCTCCGGGTGGAATCCGCGTCCTGTGAGGGGAGCGCGGCGGACAGGGCGACGAACGCCAAGGGCAGGGCGTGCCAGAGTTGCGGGGCCATCGGTGCCTTCTCCGGCTGAGCCGGAATGGGTCCTGGGCCGCGCCGACCGACCCGAGACCGTCCCGGGCGGCTCACGGCCCGTGTCCGGCGAGGACACCCTCCTTGTACTCCCCGGCGCGGCAATTCTCTACCCAAAGGTCCGGTTTGGAGCTCCGGGCCTCGGGCAGTCTCCGGCTCGCTGGAACGCGGGTTCCAGTGCCCCTATGGTGGCCGATCGAGGGCGCGGCGTCGGGCGGAGAGAGCCGGTCGCCGCGACCCGTTTCGGTCCGTTTCGCTATTCACCGTCCGAACGCCTATGAACGCCCTCCAGGAGAGGAAAACGCTCGAACGCGCCGATGCGCTGTTCGACACGCAGGTCCACGAGGCCCTCGCGCTCTACGGTGAGCTCGATCCCGCGCTGGTCGCGGCCGACCAGGGGCGGCTGACCCGCATCCTGAGCCAGCTGCACCGACAGCAGGAGCCGGCGCTCCAGTCCCTTCTGGCGCACACCCTCGAGAGTCGCAGCGATCGCTACCGTCGCGGCGCGCTCAACCTCCTCGCGCGCGAGGCGTGGTACGCGGGCGACACGCAGCGCGCCTCCTCCCTGTGGCGCAGCGTCGTCGACGAGGGTCGCACCGAGCGTGATCCGCTGTGGCGCACCGGGGTCCAGAACCTGGCCCTGACCTACGAGAGTCACGGGCGTCGGCTCGAGAGCTTTCTCTTGATCGGGTTGGGGCAGCGCGAGGCGGCGGCGGCGAGTGACGTCCACGCGCTCGCCTACGCCACGGTGCGTCGCGGACGCGCCCTGGTCGAGCTCGGCGAGCTGGAGATCGCGGAGCGCGAGCTGCTCGCCGCCGAGCGCCTGCTCCCGACCCTCGACGACGCGAACCTCGCCTGGCCCGTGCGCGCGACGCTGACGCGCGGGTGGGCGCGGCTGCAGATGGCGCGCAAGGACTGGGAGGCCGCTGGCGACTACCTCGCGGCGAGGGAGCGCGACCTGGAGGGCCTCGGACCGTCGCGCTCGGCGGTGACGATCGGAGCCAAGACGACCCAGCTGCATCTCGAGTTCGAGCGCTCGCCGGAGCGACGCGGTGCGGTCCTCGCGGCGTTCGCCGACGTGCTCGCCGGGCCGGAGCTCGACGGTCACTGGCGCCGGGAGTGCCTGGCGTTCGCAACGGAGCTCGAGCTGCGCCACGCGCTCGAGGACCTCGACGACCTCACGCTGGCGAGCGAGAAAGCGCACGTCTTGTTCCGGCTGCTCCCGCAGGTGGAGAGCGGCGACGAGCTGATCCGGCGCATGAGCCGGCTCGGCGGCCTCTTCGCCGACGAGCTGGGGGAGGAGGAAGCGGCGCGCGAAGCGATCGAGATCGCGGCCGCCGAGTGCCTGAAGCGCGTCGTCCAGATCAGCGGCCTGGCGAGCGACCTGCCGGAGCTGGTCGATGCCTCCGAGGAGGACCTGCAGGTGCTGGAGGGTCAGCGCGCGAGGATGCGCAGGGGGCACGCGCTGCTCTTCGATCGCATCGCGGACCTGTGGCAGCCCGGCAACCCCGCCTTCGACCTGGTGGTCGAGTACGGCATCGTTCGTGTCTGCGCCTGGTGCCGCCGGGTGTCGTCGCGCAACGGCAGCTGGATCCCGATCGCGCAGTTCCTGCCGACCTCGACCGCTTTCGCCGTCACGCATGGCATCTGTCAGGGCTGCGAGGTTCGGGTCACGGGCTGAGCGCGGCGTCGTCGTTGCGATCGCCCCGGCGACTCGCCAACCGAGGGGCGAGCTCGCGGCGACGCCGACGCGACAGACCTGCGCGAGTGCGCGGACGCGAGTTTCCCTGAGACCTCGGCCACGGGCTCCGGGGAGTCCGTGGGACCGAACCGCTCACGCGTTCGCTTCGCGAGCCGCCGCGCCGTCGCCGACGCGAAGCCCTGACGGGATCCGGTGAACCGGCCCCCGAACGAAGGACGCCCGGCGCCGGGGCGATTTCCCCCAGCACCGACGCGCGATCGTCACCGCTCGGGATGCAGGGGGTCGGGCGGAGGACGCACGGAACTTCGGATTCGGTGCAGCGCTTGCATCGAGCGTCGAACCCTCAAGGCTCGTAGTACGTCGGCGCGCCAGGGCCGACCGGCAGGTCGAGCCCGAAGACCCACAGGTAGAACAGCGCCATCCAGGCGATCAGGAACGCGAGCGAGTACGGCAGCATCGTGGAGATCAACGTGCCGATGCCCAGCTTCCTGTCGTAGCGCATGGCGTACGCGAGGATCAGCCCGAAGTAGCTCATCATCGGCGTGATGATGTTCGTCGTCGAATCGCCGATGCGGTACGCGGCTTGGATGACCTGTGGGCTGTAGCCGATCGTCATCAGCATCGGGACGAAGATGGGCGCGGTGACGGCCCACTGGGCAGAGGCGCTGCCGAGCATCAGGTTGACGAAACAGCACATCAGGATGAACGCGACGAAGACGCCGGGCCCGGTCAGCTCCCACTGCTGCAAGAGGTCGGCGCCCGCGACCGCCGTGATCGAACCCAGATTCGTCCAGTTGAAGAACGCGACGAACTGCGCGGCGAAGAAGACGAGCACGAGGTAGAGGCCCATCGAGCTCATCGCCTCGGACATGCCGTCGATCACCTCGCGGTCGGTGCGCATCGAGCCGGTGATGCGCCCGTAGACGATCGAGGGAACGATGAAGAACACGAAGATCAGCGCGACGACGCTCTTCAGCATCGGCTTGAGGTCCTGGACGAGCGACGCGTTCTCGGCGGGGTCGCGGAACCAGCCGCTCTCGGGCAGGCAGAGCGCCAGGAGCCCCAGCACGAGCAGCCCGATCGTGGCGAGCGCCCAGCGCAGGCCCTTCCACTCGATCGGCGACAGGCGGCCCATGTCGCGCGTGGACTCGAGGATGCCCTCCTCCGCGTTCGACGGGTCGTACGCGCCAAGGCGCGGCTCGACGATCTTGGTCGTCACGAGCGTGCCGATGACCGTGATCAGCACGGTGCTCACCAGCATGAAGTAGTAGTTCGCGGTCGGGAGGATCTCCATCTCGCCGCCATCCGCGTAGCGCGGGTCGATGAGCTCCGCCGCCTCGTTGGTGATCCCCGCCAGCAGCGGATCGACCGTGCCGATCAGGACGTTCGCGGAGTAGCCGCCCGAGACGCCCGCGAACGCGGCCGCGAGGCCGACGAGCGGGTTCCGGCCCACCGAGTGAAAGACGACGGCGGCCAGCGGGATGAGCACGACGTAGCCCATCTCGGAAGCGGTGTTCGACACGACCGCGCTGAACACGACGACCGTCGTGAGCAGGCTGCGCGGCGCGCCGAGCACCAGCGCCCGGATCCCCGCGGCGAGCAGCCCGGAGCGCTCGGCGACGCCAACGCCAAGCAGCGCGACGAGCACGGTGCCGAGCGGCGCGAAGCCCGTGAAGTTCCCGACGAGGCCAGTGCCGATGCGGCGCAGTCCCTCGGCGTTCAGCAGGCTGACCGCGGGGATCACGCCGCCCTCGAAGCGACCCTTCGAACCCTCGGGGCGGGGGTCGGCGACTTCTAGCCCGAACCACTCGGCGAGGCCCGACAGTACGAGCACTCCGACGCACATCAACGCGAAGAGCGTGACCGGGTGAGGTAAGAGATTGCCCAACCACTCGACGAACGTGAGGAAGCGCTGAAGGGCACTCGGCTTCCCCGAGACAGGAGGCGGCGGCTGACTCATGGCCGAACACAGTAAGGAAACTCGGACGAGACCCCAACTCTCCGCCGCGTGAGGCGCGATCGCTCCTTACTCGGTAACGGAGAGGCGAACGCTCCTTCGTAGTCGACGCCGGTAGCACCGAGTCCCGCGAGTCCGCGACTCACGCGGTCCACTCCAAGACCGAACATTGCAAGGACGCGCGGTTCGCGAATCCACAGGTAGTCTCGATTCGTTCCGGACGCGAAGGGCGAGCTCGCTGCTCGATGGCCCCCGTCGTTCGTTCCTCCGTTCCCACCCAGACAGCATCCAAGGAGAACCTCCATGCTTCTATCGGTCCAAACTCTCGCGCGCACCACGTCCGTCTTGACCGCGAGCGTGGTCCTCGCCACGGCCAGCGCCTCGGCGCAGGGCTTCAACGTCGACTACGGCACCAACGGCAACTTCCCCGTGCCAACGAACGCCTACGGCGCAGCGTCCGGCCAGGCAGGCGCCTGGAACGACGGTTCGTCCGGCGCAGTGAACCAGGTCCTCAACGGACTCAACGGCATGCCCTCCTCGGTCACGCTCTCGGAGGCCGGTGCGGCTCCGGGAGGTTTCGAGTTCAACAACGTGGGCACGAGCGGCGACGACCAGAACCTGCTCGACGACTACCTCGACGTGGGCACGCCGGGGAACCTGTCGCAGTCGATCTTCAACGGATTGGCCAATGG
>CAYGST010000265.1:0-6920 GCA_964352415.1 uncultured Planctomycetaceae bacterium
GGGGTGAAGCGTGGGGTCAGGGCGTCAGCGATGCGTCAGCGCTTCGACGCGCTGGCAGGAGGATCGAGCCGCGCGCCGGTGGCGCGCCACGTCTGGGCCCCGTTCGGGTCGCCCTGGGCTGCGCAGAGCTTGGCGAGGCTGTTCGCGACGGCGGCGCTCGGGAGCGCTTCGAAGGCGCGCTCGAGGTCGGCGCGGGCGCCGCGCAGGTCCCCCGCCCCGGCGCGCAGGACGCCGCGGTTGCGCAGGGCGCCCTCGGCCAGCGGGAAGCGTTCGATCACGCGCTCGAGCAGCGCGACACCCTCATCCTGTCTGCCCAGGTTTCCGAGCAGGAGGCCGAGGTTGGTCGCGCTCGGCGCCGTGTCCGGCGTGATCGCTCCGCTCGGCTCCAGAGCAAGAGCCCTCTCGTAGGCGGTCACCGCGTCGCCCGTCCGGCCCATGGCTTCGAGCCGCCCCGCGCGCAGGTGGTGGTACATCGGCAGGCGCCTGGCCACGGGGCCAGGCTCGCGGTCGACCAGCGCATCGGCGCGCTCGAGGTGTCCGCCCGTCACGTAGGCCATCAGCCAGAGGCCGGGGTCGTCGAGGTGGGCGGGCGCGGGCTGGCCCGGCCACTCGAAGCGCTTCCAGTCTCCGCTCGGAGACTCCGGGAAGCGCAGCTCGGCGTCGAGCGAAGGTCCGCGGGCCCCTGAAACGTCGCGTCGGATGTAGTGATCGTGAATCGTCACGCCAGCCACGTCGAAGACGCCGGTGCGCGGCAGGTGACAGGTGACGCAGTCCTGCCGCGCGGTGATCTGGCGCTGCACGGAGTGCGTCTCGATCGTCGTGTCCTGCGGCCGCGAGCAGCGCGACGCCGAGGGCGCGCTCCCTAGACGCGTCGGCATGTTGGGATCGGGCTCGTGGCACTGCAGGCACGCGGCGCGCACCCGCTCCCGCTCACCGGACTGGCTCAGCGACTTGTGCGGGTCGTGGCACGTCTCGCAGGTCATCTGCGACTCGAGGAAGCAGCGCGAACGCGTCAGGCGCTCGACCTGGCTGACGAAGCCCACGTCGTCGTTCGGCTCGCGCGCAACGAACAGCGCGCGCTGCGCGAGGAGGTTGCCCCCGGGGGCGGGAGGCCCGAGCTCGCCGAGATTCAAAACCAGGCGCGCGTCGCCCTGCAGGTGACAGGCGGCGCAGACCGACAGGCGCTGCCAGCGCCCGAGCTTTCCGTGGTAGACGAGCGGATCGGCTCCGACCGCGCTGCCCCCGTCGTCGGCGCGCTGCCAGCTCGCGTGTGCGTCGCTGTCTCCGTGACACGCTGCGCACGAGATGCCGCGCGCCGTCCACTCGGGATCGCGGACGTTGAGCGGGAAGTCGGGGGCGGGCAGCGACTCCGTGTGACAGCCAAGGCACTCGGAGGTGATCGGGCTGGAGAAGCGCGAGCCGGCGTGCATCGCGGCGTGCGGCGCAAGCGCGACCTCGCGGCCGCCGCCCGTGGGTAGCACCTCGACCGGCGCGAACCAGACGCCTGCGCCGTGGGCCACGGCGTAGCTGCGGTCGCGGGTGCCCGAGCCGATGCCGAACAGCACCGTGGCTCCGAGGGCGTGCTCCGGGGTGTCGTCGCGGGTCTCGACGAGGGTGCTGGAGGCGGCCTCCGTCCCGGGGACGAAGGTGTAGCGGAACCCAGCGCCATCGACAGCGCTTCCAAGACCCCGGAGCTCCGCCGCGCTGGTGGGCTCGAGGGTGCGCGCCATCGCGGTGCGGCTCCAGTCCTCGACGTGCGAGGCGTGGCACTCCGCGCAGGACTCGGCGGCGCCGACCTGCGGCGGTCCCTCGTACGGCGGAGCGAGCGTGGCCCGCTCGGGCTCCGCGTCGCTGGAGCAGGCGGTGAGCAGGACGAGGGAAACGGCCAGTGCGAAGCGCATTCGCCCAGTGTGACACGCGCGTGGCCCGGAGAGCACTCCCTCCGGGCCACTCACACGCGAGGTTCGTCGCTCAGTCCGCCTGACGAACGCTCCCGCTCCCCGATTGACTCACCGAGACCTCCGGCTGGCCGCGATAGCGCACGCGGCCGCTGCCGGCGATGTCGACGTCCAGGGTGCGGCGCGCGCTCGTGTGAACGGTGCCCGAGCCAGCGATGTCGATCGAGACCTCGTTCGCCTCCAGATCGTAGAGCTCCAGGTTGCCCGAACCGGCAATGTTCACCTCCAGGGACTCGGTGCGTCCGGACAGGCTGCCCCTGCCGGAGCCTGCGATCGAGACGCTGAAGTCCTGGGCCGCGATGCCGGTCACGTTCAGCTTGCCGCTGCCGGAGATCGCGAGTCGATTCAGGTGGGGCGTCGTGATCTCCGCCCGCAGAGGGTTCGAGGTGGACACGTTCTCGATGAAGTGGATGCGCAGGCGGCCGTCCTCGACGTCGGTCGCGATGTACTCGTGCAGGTTCTCATCCGCGTGGATCACGACGGAGGTCAGCTCGCCCACGCGCACGTCGAGCGTCCAGCCGCCCTCCAGGGAGATGGCGTCGAACTCCTCGATCGGCCGGTCCAGGGCGAGGTGCGGGCCCTCCCCCTGGATCGACGTGGACCAGACGCTGGAGCGACAGCCGGTGGACAGGGACAGGGCGAGGAGCGCGATGGGAAGCGTGAGGCGCATGGGAGGTCTCTCGTGAGGAACGGGTCGTGGCGGAGGCAGAGCCGGCGCCCATGACGACGCGGCGACCGCGTCATTTTCAGGGTGAGCAGGTTTCTGTGCTACAGGGGAGTGGGTGGCGAGGGGGCAGCCCTTACGGACATTGCGCGGTCCAGGGAGCGATCCTAGAGCGGGAATCGGTCGCCGTCCGCTGCGACGCTCGCCCCCGCCTCCCTGATGGAAGCCGCCTCGGCGCTGTTCGGGGTCGCCGCGGGGTTCGTGTGATTCAGGTGCGTGAACCACAGCGCGCCGCGCAGCTCCGGGGACATCGCGGAGTAGCGTTCGAGCGTCTCGACGATGAACGGATGCGGGATGTCCGCCATCGCGCGGCCCGGGATCTCGCCGTCGGCGAAGAAGGTGCCGTCGAGGAGCGCGACGTCGACGCCCGCGACGAGCTCCTCGAAGCTCGCCTCCTCGTAGCGCTCCCACTTGTCGATGTCGGGGACGAACAGCAGCGAGCGCTGCGGACCCTCGATGCGGAAGCCGAGGGTGTCGCTGTACTCGTCGCGGTGCGGTACTCCGAAGGCGCGGACCGAGAGGTCGGGCGCCAGGTCGATCGTGCTCCCCGGAGGGAAGTCGACGACGATCAGGTGGTCCTCGGAGAGCAGCCGATCCCACGGCCCGTTCGTCGCGAGGAAGCGATTCATGCGCGGCGTGCCGTAGACGACCTGGTCCCGAGCCCCGTAGGCCTCGCGCCCGAGCTCCGCCAGGCCGAGGTAGTGGCCGATGTGCGCGTGCGAGAGGAACACGCCGTCGAAGAGCGGCGGGCGCCCCTCGGCAGGCGAGCGCGGCGCGGCGCGGTCCGCGCGCTCCACCTGCTCGCCGAGGTCGGGCGTGGCGTCGAACAGCCAGCGCTTGCCGCTGCGGGGATCGACGAGCAGCAGCGAGGAGACCAGGCGACGCCGCTCGGGGTGGAGGCGCGCGGCGGCGCAGTTCGGGCCCGCGCAGCCGAGCTGCGGGAGCCCGCCGTCCTGCGCGCTGCCGAGCACGAGCACGAAGGGGGCGTCGGGCTCCAGGGACTCCTCACCGGCGCGTCCGCCGCCGACGGCCCCGCAGGCAGGCGTCAGCGCCGTGAGCAGCGCGATGAGGGCGGCGCGAGCGAGGCGCGGCCGGCGCCTCCGGGCGCCGCCGACCGGTTCGGGCGCGGTGGGCATGGGCGCCAGCCTACCCGGCTGGAGGACCTCCCCGCCGCCCGAATCGCCCGGGGACGCCGTCGCAGCGCCGGTGCGCAGGGTGTCCTGGCGCGCCTCCCCTCGCCCTCCTATCCTCGCGCCGTGAGCTGGTTCCGACCGAAGCCCCAGGCGCCCGCGCCGGCGGACGAGTCGCGCGCGCCGCGCGTCGTCGTGACCGGGCTCGGGCCGGTCAGCGCCGTGGGCTGCGGGCGCAACGACTTCTACCAGGCGCTGCTCGAGGGCCGCACGGGCTTCGGGCCGATCACCCTGTGCGACGCGCGCGGCCTGCCGAGTCAGGTCGCCGCCGAGGTGAAGGACTTTCGCCTCGAGCGCTTCGTCGAGCACGGACGCGCGCTCTCCCGCTGGCTTCCGCGGCCGGCCCAGCTCGCGCTGGCGGCCGCCGTCCTGGCGCTGCACGACGCGGAGATCGACATCGACGCCGTCGACCGCGACCGGCTCGGGCTGATCGTCGGGACCGGCGTGGGGAACCTGAAGGTGATCGACGACCTGGCCTCCGGCCACCGCGACGGCGCCGCGATGCCCGCGCACGCGGCGTTCACCTCGATCCACCACTCGGCGGCGTGCGTGCTCTCCTCGTTCCTCGACGTACGCGGTACGAGCACGACGGTCAGCACCGGCTGCAACTCCGGGATCGACGGCCTCGGACACGCGCTGCGCAGCCTGCAGGCCGGCGCCGCCGACGCGGTGCTCGTCGTCGGCACCGACTGTGAGGTGGTCGCGCCGGTGATCGCTGCGCTGTGCGCCTCGGGCTCCCTGGCGACCCGCTACAACGAGGACCCCACGCGCGCGTCGCGGCCGTTCGACGCCGAGCGCGACGGCAACGTGGTCGGCGAGGGCGCCTGCGCGCTCCTGCTCGAGACCGAGGCGCACGCCGAGGCGCGCGGCGCCCGGCGCTACGCCCGCGTCGCCGGGTACCACATGGCCGCCGCGGGCGGCGGGAGGCGCTACTCCGCGGACGCCCCCGACCTCGACCCGGGCCCCGCCACGCGCGCGCTGCGTGGCGCGCTGCGCGAGGCCGGCTGGCAGCCCGACCAGCTGGATCTCGTCAACGCCAATGGGTCGGCCTCGAAGCTCTACGACCCGCTCGAGGCCCGCGCCATTCTCGAGGTCCTGGCCGGGGCGGACGTCCCGGTGCACTCGATCAAGTCGATGCTCGGCCAGCACGGCGCCGGCTCCTCGGCGCTGCAGTGCGCGGCCGCCTGCCTGACCCTGCGCCGCGGCGTCGCGCCGCCGACGGCGAACCACGAGCGTCTCGACCCGGCCTGCGCGGGTCTGCGCGTGCTCACCGAGCCGCTCGCGGGCCCGTACGAGCGGGTGCTGGTGCACTCGATCGGCCTCGGAGGCTTCTACTACTCGGCGGCGGCCTTCGAGGACGGCGGCTGGGGCGACGACGAGAACCTGACCGGGAACCTGCAGGTGCGCTGGAGCGAGGCGCACCACCCGCGGCACCTGCCGGCCCCCGAGTTCCAAGAGCCGCTGAAGCCGTGGCGGGGACGCGGCGCGCTGGAGGCCCCGCCGGAGTCCTGAGGGGCTTCAGTCCTCGTCGGCGTCGGGCGCGTCGTCGGGGTCCTCGAAGCCCGCGCACAGGATCACCGGCTGCGGCGGGTACTTGCTGAAGCGGGCGTCGCGCTTGGCGAGCCGGCACATCAGGAAGCGCGAGCCCGCGGCGGACTCGACCACCTTCAGGTGCCGGCACGATTCGCAGAGGCTCCGCATCATTCGGCCCAGGCGCGCACCGTCGCGTCGCCGTCCTCGTGGAAGTCGACGTGGATGACGTTCGCGCGGCAGCAGACCGGGCAGTCCTCGACGTACTCCTGCTCCTGACCCCCCGAGCGGTCGAGCGGGATCACGATCTCCTCCCCGCAGGCGTCGCAGACGTAGCTGCCCTCGTCGTCGGGTGCGGCGCTCATCGCACGATCGGGACGCGGGCGAGGAACTGCAGGCGCTCGTCGCCGTGGCGCGAGGTCGCGACGAGGACGTCCATCGACGGCTCGGGAACGCCGGACCAGACCTCCTTGCCGTCGATGCGGACCGAGAAGGACTGCTCCAGGTCGCACAGGTCGTCGCGCAACAGCAGCGAGAGCTTCTCGACCGCGCCGCTGGTGCTGACGTCGACGGTGCGCGCCTCCCAGTCGACCTCGGCCTCGACGATCACGCCCGCGCGCGGTGCCTCCCACCAGAGCCAGTAGAACTGTCGCTTCCAGCCGAGCTCGGGCTGCCAGACGACCTTCGTCGGCAGCTCGCCGCGCTCGAAGCCCGCGATCTTCTCGAGGTGCGCGCGGTAGCCGCCGGGCGGCGCGCCGTGACCGACGCCGTCGACCTCCCAGTACTCGAAGGGGAAGCCACCCCAGCGCTGCTTGGCCTTCTCGAGGGCCTTGACCGCGACGCGGTTCGCGTCCGGCGGTACGCGCGGATCGTCCGCGCTCTGGAAGATCACCATCGGCACGTTGCGCAGGTTCGGAATCACGCCGTCCACGACGTCGCGCGCCTTGCCATCGCTCCCGAGGATCGGAGTCGGCGCGCCGGCGGAGGGCCCGAGCGCCGCAACGCGATCGGCGTGGTGCGCGCCGAGGGTCCAGCTGCCGTAGCCCCCCATCGAGTGCCCGACGAAGTAGACCCGGTCATGGTCGATGTCCCACGTCCGCAGCGCGCGATCGACGAGCTCCATGACGAACTCCTCGGTGCCGGAGTCCGTCCAGCCGCGCTCGGTCTTCTCGAGCACCTCGGGGTAGATGCCGAGCCAGTCCATGGACGAGATCGCGCCCTGGTAGGAGCCGTGAGCGGAGGCCGCGCTGCCCGAGCCGACGCCGCCGCCGTGCATGCAGATCGCGAGCCCCTTGGGCTTCTTCGTGTCGCCGCCGACGATGTACTTGCCCCGCCGCTCCTCTTCCCACAAGTAGTTCGTGCCGCCCGTCTCGAGCTCGGCGCCCTTCTTCCACTCCTTGGCGAGGTGCTTGCGCCAGGTCTTCAGGTCGGACGCGCGTTCGAGCGAGACCTTGGAGAGGCGCTCGAGCAGCGCGTCGCCAGAGGAGAGCCCGGACTCGGAGCGCAGGTCGAGCTCGA
>CAYGST010000266.1:0-6912 GCA_964352415.1 uncultured Planctomycetaceae bacterium
GCAGAAGGAGGTGCCGATCTCGCCGGTCGACAGCGTGATGTTGTCGACGAGGAGGTCGATCGTACCGAAGCTGTTGCCGCCCCACGGAGCGCTGTTCGTGAAGGCGACGTAGTCGACGTCCTGGACGAGGGCGTCCCAGGCGGCGTTGACGTCACCCGCGAAGGTGTTGCCGATGTCGGCGAGGTTCCAGCCGGAGGGGAGCGTCGTGGACTGGGTGTCGAGGTCCCAGGTGAGCGTGTTCCAGGTGCCGGCGGGCAGCTGGCCCGGGCCGAAGCCGTTGTAGGCGTAGGCGAAGTCGAACTTCCAGGCGAAGATGTCGTCGGCGACGTCGGTCGTTCCCATGTCGTCGGCGATCATGGCGCAGAAGACGTTGCCGAACGGCGAGCTGCCGAGCGAGGTGAAGTTCATGTCGATGGAGATGCCATCGACGCCCTGGGCGCGCAGGTTGCCGCTGAAGTCCGGGTTGCCCTGGCTGTTCAGGAACCACGGGGCCGGCAGCTGCTCGCTCACGTTGAGGAACGAGAGGGCGTTGCCCGGGTTGCCGGCCGCGGTGACCGTGCCGGAGTTCGCGGTGATCGCGAAGCCGTTGAACGTGGCGTTGAAGTCGATCTGCCAGTTGTTCGGGTTGCCGTTCTCGAAGTCCTCGCTGGCGCCGGCCTGGGCCGCACCCGCCGTGAGGAGGAGGGCGCCGAGGCCCAGGAAGGTCGTGTTGAAGTTCATCGCGTTGGTCCTTTGCTTGGAATGGAGGCGTCTCGCAGCACGAGATCCGAAGTGCCCAGAGAGTAGCCCGGCCTGACTTCCCCGCAAGGTTCCCCAGGGAAAATCGTGGAAAGATTTTCCGTGGGCTACGGACTGCGGCTAGGTTGTTCCTTGGAGACGCCCCCCGGGCTCGCCAAGCTGGCCCCACCTAACCCGTTACCAGGACCGGATGAAGCCCCTGACCCCGTTCAAGCAGGACACGACTGTCTCCACCTTTGCCGAGGACTTCGAGCACAGCATGCAGCGCCTGCGCGGTGCCCTCACCGACCTGCTGGCCGCTGCCGGGGAGGACCCACGCCAGCCCCAGGAGATCTCCCGCAACTGCGACCTGAACAAGAACCTCGCCTGGAAGGTCTCCAAGATCGTGAACTCGACGGACGCCTACTCCTGCGCGCAGCACGTGCCGGGCAGCGCTGGGATCCGCATCCTCCTGTCCGCTTTCGAACGGCGCGGCGTGTCTGCCGACGTCCTGAGCGGCGTCGAAGATGCGGTCGAGGAGTTCGATCGCATGATACGGATCCACGTGGGCGACCGGGGCAACCTCGAGCTCTACGTGGGCTCGGTCCAGGAAGAGGGCATCCACTCGAGCCAGCTCGAGGTGAAGCGCCGTATGGCCTACCAGGGCAACTGCGTGATCTGGGGCGTCCAGGCCCGGGTCGCGTACACGCTCAAGGTGATCTCTCCGAACGCGGAGAACCCCGAGCGCGCCGACATCGCCACGGTCGGAGGCCTGCTCGGCTTCCGGCGCCTGCGGCCCACCGCGAGCTGGCCGGTGCTGCGTATGCGGACCCTCAGCGAGGACGTCGAGATCGGCCACGACTGGCGGCCGATCGACCCCGCCCACGAGAGCGCGAGCGCGCCTCTGATCCCCGGCTACTGCTCGAGCCCGCTCCCGGAGACGCGCTCCATCGTCGAAGGCGAGCGCACGACGCACGAGATCTGCGAGGGCCCGGTCGGCAACACGGCCGCCGTCGACGTGGCCTTCGGCGGCATCGATCTCTCCCACGTCCCCGTGCGCACCAAGGACCTCGATGCAGTCGGCGAGCACTACTGCCGCTCTGACACTCCTGTCGAGATGCTGCAGTTCGACCTCCTGGTGCACCGCGACCTCCCATTCCAGCTTCCGCCAAAGCTGGTCACCTACTCCTCGATCAACGGCGATCAGGTGTTCCCGCTTTCCAAGCAGGATCGCTTCCACCTGCCGTCGACGGACCAAGTCAACTCGCTCGGCCCGTCCATGCCGGCCGTCTCCTCACCGCACATCCCCCGCTACGGCAAGCTCGTCCGCACGGTGTGCGAGCGCATGGGACGCGACCTCGGTGAGTACACTGGCTACCGCATGACGCTCTCCTATCCGCCGATCCCCGCCATCTTCGTGATGTACCACAACCTCGGCTCGCCCAGCGAGTAGGGCGCGCAACAGCGCTGCCCTACACAAGTCGGCCCCGGCGCGCGCGAGCGCGCCGGGGCCGACGGCGTTCGGGCTCGCGGGGACTGGCCGAGTTCCGTGTTGCTCGCGCCCGGCAACGAGGACCTGGAGCCTTCCTGGACGACGGGTTGCAGCAGCAGCAGCGCGGAGCAGGGCCTTCGCATCGGAAGACGGCCGCAACCCCCTGCCGGAGCACCGCACCCGAGCCGCTCGACAACACGCAACTCGGCCAGTCTCGGAGTCAGCCTTTCCCACCCCTCGGGCGCCTGGGTCACCCGGTGACGCTCCCCGGGCCTCCGCCCCAACGCACGCGGCTCCAATGCATCGGCGGCCGGGTCGCTCGCGCCACCCGGCCGCCGGCCGTTGCGCCGGGGCCTGGCCCCGCGCTGCTCCCTGTCACGCCCGGGCGTTCAGGGCTGGAAGATCACCTCTTGGCTGTTCGTGGTGTTCGCGCCCTGCCCGCAGGGTCCGCCCTGGGGATCGCGGAACCACACCTGGAAGGTGCGCGTGTCGCCGGCGGCCCAGCCGCCGAGGCTGCCGAGGTTCGGCCCGAAGACCGCCGTGCCGGAAGCATCGGCGAACTGCACGCCGAGGTGGACGGTGGCACCACCGGCGCAGCGCAGGCCGTCGCCGACGAAGCCACCGTTGATCATCGTCTGGTCCCCCACCACGGCCAGCGCCGGACGGTTCGGGGGCAGCTGCGTCGCGATCAGGGAGAGATCGTCGAGGGAGACCCAGTTGGTTCCGGCGACGTCGAGGCGGCCACCGCGGCCGGTCGAGTTCATGCAGCCTTCGTCTCCGAGGCCCTGGTTCCCGCAGAGGCAGGTCCCCGCCGATCCGTCGGCGATGCAGCCCGGCGTGGCCCAGCTGAGGCCTGCGCCGTCGAACGCGAACACCGAGTTGCCCGGGACGAGGAGGTCGAACTGGGTCACCACGTTGCCTTGAGGGTCGAAGCAACGAACCGTGTCCTCGTAGTGGCCGCTGGTCCAGATCATCCCGTCGCTCGCGACGGAGATGGACCACAGCGACTTGGAGCCCGCCTGGATCTGCGCGGAGAACGAGCCCAGCAGCGTCCCGTCCGGGTGGTAGTGGTAGACGTCTCCGTTCGTGTAGTCGGCGATCCACAGGCTCCCGTCGGGTCCGGTGGCCACGTCCGCCGGGTTGAACGCGATGTCGAAGCTGTGCAGGACGTTGCTGCTCCGATCGATGTGAACGACCCGCCCGCCCGTGGCGACCGGCCAATTCTGCTGATCGACAACCCAGACGGTGTCGTCCGCCTGGACCTGGATCCCGAACGGCTTCAGCATCCCCGGCGCGCTGATCGTGTTCAGGAGGGTGCCTTGCAGGTCGTAGACCCGCAGGCCCTCGTCGCGCACGCTGACGGCGATCGCGTCGTCCGAGAACGCATCGATGTCGCTCGAGTAGCTCGTCACCCCTGTCATGGAGATGCCGCCGAGCGCCGTGCCGTATTCGTTGTGGATGCGGAGGGTCGGATTCGGTCCGTTGTCGTGGACGACGTAGTTTCCGTCTGACAGCCGCGTCCCACTGATCCAGTCCGTCCCATTGACGTCCTGCATCTGGAAGTGCACGGAACCATCGGCGCCGGTCGCCGTGAGGTGCGGTGCACCGAGCGCCGAGTGGACGAAGAAGACGTCCCCCGGCTGGACCTGGGCCTGAGCCGAGTTCGGAGCGGTCGCGGCGAGCGCGAGGGTCAGCAGCTGGGCGTAGCGCATCGTGGACGTGGGTTCGATTGTCTTTGCGGTTTTCCCTGGGGAAGATCGGCATCCTAGGACACGCATCGGGCAGGGTCCAGGCAATTCCGAGACGTCGCATCCGGAATCCCGGGAGCGGGTGACGTCAGCGTGGGCCGCGGGCGGACTCCGGAGAAGCCCACGGCCCGGGGAACTCGGTCGCTCGAACGGCCGGAGTGGAGCGGCGGGCCCTCAGGCCACCTCGACCTGCAGGCGCCCGGGCGCGGGCCCCATGTAGGCCGGGCGCTGCTCCCCGAGGGCCTCGAGCAGCAGCGGGGCGACTTCCTGGGTCGAGAGCCGCTCCCGCGGGCCCCGGACGGCCTGGGCACCGGCGCGCAGCAGCAGCCCGCCAGGCACGTGGTAGGCCGTCTGGCCGACCTGGTCCTGGAGCACGAGGTTGCGGAAGCCGAACGCCTCGAACGGGTGCGTCTCGCCCTCGAAGTGCAGGACCGCTTCCCCCACGTCCTTCTGGACGCCCGGGTGGATGCGATAGACGCCCTGGCCGAGGTGCTCCCAGCCGAGCGGTCCGCGGTCCGCGAGCTCGATCCCCGCCAGCTTCGCCTCGAGCGCGCGATCCCGACCGCCGTCGAGGGCGAAGATCACGCGCGGCGCCATCGCGGCGCGCTCGGTCCAGGTGCCGGGCTCGACGCCGAGTCGCCGCAGGAAGGCGTCCAGGTCGCGCAGGTACACCTGCGAGAACGAGCGGGTGGCTTCGGTCGCCGCCTGGCCCATGCTCGACGCGATCCACAGCTCGTACTCGGGGCGCCGCCGGGCGAAGGCGTCCAGACGCGCGAGCATGTCGTCGGCGCGGTCCATGACCCAGCGCACCTCTCCGGCGTAGGTGTCCACCCAGTCGTCGGTGCACTCGAAGCGCGCGTAGTCGCGCGGGTACGCCGCAGCCCAGAAGCGATGCAGGGTCGAGGCGACGTGGTTCGTGAAGAAGGTCGAGAACGCGGGGCGCTTCGACTCGAGCTGCTTGGCGAAGACGTCGAACGCGAGCAGGGATTGGTAGGTTCGACGTCGCACCTGGGTCCAGCCGCGCAGCCGCTCGTCGGCGAGCTGCCTTCCGAGCGCGGCGAACGTACGCGCGCGCAGGCCGAGCCGCGGAGCGCCAGCGACGAGCGCGCCGACCTTGCCCCACGAGACCTGCGACGAGACGTTGCGCGCCGACTTGCGCGACATCGCCAGGTTGAAGTCCTGGAACGGCACGAGCGCGGCCGGCCAGGCGCGCGCGTCCTGCGCGAACGGATCGGGCAGGTAGAACGAGTAGGCGCTCGGGTCCTTCGGGCACGGGTTGCTGTGCACCGAGCCGCAGACGCCGACGGGCACGCCGCGCTCCGCGAGCAGTCGCCAGAGCGGCGGGTAGGCCTCGTCGATCTCGCCGAGCTCCTGATTGAAGTCGGTGATCGTGTGGCGGTCCTCGCCGACGCCGCGGTGCAGCGAGGGCCAGGTGATCCAGGGGTGCAGCTCGCGCTCCTCGGCGCTCGTCTCGTAGGCCTTCGCGCGCCCGAGGATCCGTGAGAGCGCGCCGTGCGGCCGCGCGGCGACGTGGTCCTCGAGGACCCGCCACGGGACCTCGTTCAGCTCGAACAGGACGACCTTCTTGCTCATCGGATGGGCCCTCCGGGGTCGGGGCGACCTTCCTGGATCGACCACCGAGGCGCCCACGCGAGAGTCCCCCTCTCGCCGAATCCCGCGGCTGGGCCCCGGATCCGTCGTTCCGCCGCCCCGCCCGGGCACAGTTGCACCGACGCCGAAGCACGGGTGCCTCGAGGCCCGGGAGTTCGCGCGGCCGTGCGCCGGCCACCCGCGCGCACAATCGATCGGGCCTTGCTCAGATCCAGTCCTGCGCGTCCGCGAGCAGCTCGCTCTCCACGCCGCCGGTCTGGGCGGTGCCCTCCGGCTCGAAGAGGAGGATGCTCGCGCCCGTGGACGTCACTGGCCGGTGCTCGACGCCGCGCGGCACGATGCACAGCTCGCCGGCCGCGAGGTGCACCTCGCGGTCGCGGAACTCGAGCGTCAGCTCGCCGTCGATCACGAGGAAGAGCTCGTCCTCGTTCTCGTGGGCGTGCCAGACGAACTCGCCGTCGAGCTTCGCGAGCTTGACGTGCTGCCCGTTCAGCGCGCCGATGATCTTCGGGGTCCAGGTCTCGTCGAAGGTCGCGAGCTTCTCGCGCAGATTGATCGTGTTCATTGTCGCTCCTGCGCGGCTCGGCGCGCGACGGTCACGATAGCGGTTCAGGCGGCTGCGCGCCTATCGCTGCGGCCACGGACCTCGCGCTCGGCGTCGGCGACGGGCACGCTGGCCTCCTCGAGCAACGTGAAGAGCCGGGCGCGCCACTGCACGCGCAGGGCCCCGTCCGGCTCGACGCGGACCGGAACGTCGTGGTGCTTCGTGCGGCTGCGGCCGCCGAGGAAGCGACCTTCGGCGCCCTCGCGCTTGGACTCGCGCGCGATGGCTGCGGCGATCGGCGCCGTGTCGAGGCCTTCGACGAGGCGCAGCTCGAGGAACGACTCGCGGGTCGTTCGGGCGTCCTCGCCACGGCCGCTGTGGCTTGTGCACGTCACGCGGCGCATCGATGCGAGCTCTTCGATGCGAAGGAAGAGCGCCGTCTGCTCGTCGTCCTCGATGGCCCAGTTGAGGTAGCTGCGCAGGTGCAGCCAGAGGCCTTCGTCCGTGCGCTTGGCGATCCAGTTGGAGGGCTGGAAGCCGGAGCGGAAGCCGCTCCACATCGCGGAGAGGATGGCGAGGTAGAGCGCGCCCACGATCAGGGAGATGGGCGCGAGCGGGATCCAGGCCCACCACGGGAGCGAGGCGAGCTCCCCGCCGCGGAAGACCGCGAGCAACAGCGGTACTGCCGTGAAGACCAGGAAGAAGAGGCCGTGCCCCCAGGGCGAGGTGCGCACGACGGCGAGCGGCGTGAGCTCCTCGGTGTCGACGTTGCGGGTGAGCTGCATGGTCAGTTCATCGGG
>CAYGST010000267.1:0-4352 GCA_964352415.1 uncultured Planctomycetaceae bacterium
ATCGAGCTGCCGCGCGCAGCCTTGACCGCCGCAGAGATCGCCAAGGAGGCGGACTTCTTCAGCTTCGGCACCAACGACCTGACGCAGACGACCTTCGGGCTGAGCCGCGACGATTCGGGCAAGTTCATCCCGCGCTACGCGGAGCTCGGCATCCTCGAGAAGGACCCGTTCGCGACGATCGATCGCGAAGGCGTCGGGCGCCTGATCGCGATCGCCTCGAGCGAGGGCCGCCACACGCGCCCCGACCTCAAGCTCGGCATCTGCGGCGAGCACGGCGGTGACCCGGACTCGATCGAGTTCTGCCAGGGGCACGGACTCGCCTACGTGTCCTGCTCCCCGTTCCGGATCCCGATCGCGCGGCTCGCCGCGGCGCAAGCGGCGCTACGCGAGCGCGACGCGAGCGCGGCGCGAAGCGCGTGAGGCGAACGGGCGATCCACCCGAGGCGGTGGAAGCTCCACCAGGAGCGGCTAGAGGTCGTGCCGGGCGAGCCACTGGCGCAGGTCCGGCGCTTCCCAGCCGCCCAGGCGCGCGAGCAACGGCTCGAGTTCGCCCTCGACCAGCAGGAGCTGGCGCACGAACGGCGTGAGGAAGCCCTCCTCGAGCGCGTGGTCGAGCATCGCCAGCAACGGATCGTAGTACCCGGCGACGTTGAGCAGCCCGACCGGCTTGCGGTGGTAGCCGAGCTGCAGCCACGTGATCGTCTCGAACAGCTCGTCGAAGCTACCGTGTCCACCCGGGAGCGTCACGAAGCCGTCGGAGAGATCGTGCATCAGCTGCTTGCGCTCGTGCATCGAAGCCACGACGTGCATCTCCGTACAGCCGTCGTGCTGCACCTCGAGGTCGCGGATGGCCGTCGGGATGATCCCGATGACCTCCCCGCCCGCGGCGAGCGCGGCGTCGGCCGCCGCGCCCATCAGGCCGACGCGACCGCCGCCGTAGACCAGGCCGATCCCGCGCTCCGCGAGGGTCCGACCGAACTCGGCCGCGGCAGCGGCGTACTGCGGCTTGGTCCCGGCGCTTGAACCGCAGTAGAGACAGAGGCGCTTCATCGCGCTCAAGGCTTGTCTCCGTGCAGCGACTGCGAGCGCAGGTACTGGACCGTCGACTGCTGCATGCGCTGGAGGATCGGCTCCAGGTCCTGCTCCTCCGCGCGCTTCAGGTCGTCGAGGTTCGCCTGGCACCACTGGCACTTCATCTCGTCGATGTGGAAGTCGAGGAAGCTCTTCGGACCGGGCTGCAGGTTCTTGCTCAGCTCCCGAGCGAGCCAGTAGCGCGCCGGACAGGACACGCGTCCGAGCTGCCACGCCCCCTTGACGCCGAAGTCGAGGTGACTCGTTCCATCCGCGGTGATGTCCGCGAGCGCGGGGACCATCTGGCCGGACGGGTCGCGCCGCAGCGCGAGGTCGCGCAGGCGCTTGAGCGCCCGGAACTTGATGCCGGCGACCGCGGTCTCGTCCCGCAGCGCGAAGCGCTGCCACGTGTCGCGATTCCGCCAGCCGCCGCTGAACAACGCTTCGATCACCATCAGCCGGACGAACTCACCCTGCTGCCAGGTCTCCTGGACCCAGTCGCGCAGCACGTTGACGAGCAGGTCGCGCCCCTGCCCCTCGATGTCGCGCTCGTGGACGATCCCGCTGGGCGTCGTGTCCTCCTGCGCGAGGTCGTCCATGCCGGGCAGGCTGTCCGAGGAGTCCGCGGGCTCCCCCATCCCCGGCGACTTGCGGCGACGCAGGAAGTCGATCGTCCGGTTACGACAGATGCCGAACAGGTACTGCTCGAAGGTGAACAGGGAGTCGAAGTTCCCGATCCCCCGAACCGCGCCGAGGAACGTCTCCTGGACGATGTCCTCTCGGGCCTGGACGTCGGTGACGCGCCGCGAGACGTACGCCATGAGGCGACCGCAGTAGGTCGTCTCGACCTGCAGCCACTCCGGGTTGTCGAAGCCCTGCAGGCGGGCGATGTCGGGGCTCCAATCACTCATGAGGTCGGTTTCGGTGGTGCGCGCTCATTGGAACAGAGCCACGGCAACGTTCAGGATCGCGCTCCCGACCAGCGCGAGCAACACGTAGAAGACGGCGAGGCGAAATCCCTTGCCGATTCGGGTCGTACTGCGCTCTCGGATCCGCCGGTGCGCGCGGGAGATCACGCCCCCCACGGCTCCCACGACGCCCCCCACGAGGGTGATCAAGACTTCGGCGGCGAGCCGCACCGAGGAAATCAGGACCCCCAATGGACCGCCCGATACCCGGGGCGGCACGGGGATCGTACCGGGTCCGGGCGTTTCGGTCGGCCCGGAGGCCCCCGGTTCGTTCTCCGCCGTGGAGCTCGGGTCGACAGCGCCGGGATTCGTCGCCGCGTCCAGCGCCGCGACGAGCGCCTCATTGGCCTGCCCGACCTCCCCGGCAAGGGACCGTGCGTGCTCCTCCCCGGCCGCGCCCGCTCCCGTCGAAGGATCCGCGTCGCCGCTCCCGGGCGTGCGGACGGTCCGCAGCCCATCCCAGACGCCGCGGGCGACCTCGACGGCGCCGCGGGTGAGCTCGGCGGCCGTGTTGCGCAGCTCGCTCGAGCTCGGCGGGTCCGCGTCCGCCCGCACACCGGCGGCGCGCGTCGCCGCGAACTGGGCGGCGATCGAGGCCGGCGCGGACTCGGGGATCACCTGGTCGATGCGAATCGAGTCGCCGCGACGCGCGGTCTGGCCGAGGTCCTCGAGCAACGCGTCCACCGAGGCGTAGCGCTCCTCCGGATCCATCCGCAGGCAGCGCTCGACCACGCGCCGCAGGTCAGCGGGGAAGTCCTCCGGGAACTCGGGCGGCTGGTCGGTCTCGCGCATGACGATGCCGACCGAGCCCCGGACCTCGAAGGGAACCCGCCGCGCGATCGACTCGAAGAGCAGCACACCGAGCGAGTAGATGTCCGCCCGCTGGTCGGCGCGCCCCTTCATCATCTCGGGCGCCATGTAGTGCGGCGTCCCGCGGCCGAAGCTCAACGTCAGGCGGCCCTCCGTCATCAGCTTCGAGAGTCCGTAGTCGCCGACCCGCGCGATGTCGCCGTTCAGGAAGACGTTGCCCGGCTTGATGTCGAAGTGCACGAGCCGGCGGTCGTGCAGCGCGAGTACGCCCCGGCAGGACTGGACGAAGTAGGAGAGGGCCTGCTCGCGCGACAGTTCGCGGGACGTCAAGCGCTTGCCCAGGGTCTCCTCCCCCGCGTAGCCCATGATGACGTAGGGCACGCCGAGGGCCACGCCCATGTCCTCGATGCTGACGAGGTTCGGGTGATCGATGGCGGCGAAGTGGCGCACCTGTTCGAGCTCACGCTGCACCGCGCTCTTCTGCACGTCGTCGTCGAGCTTCAGGAACTTGATCGCGAACGCCTTGCCGATCGAGTGCTTGTGGGCCTTGTAGACCTCGCCGAACGCACCCCCGCCCAGGCGATGCTCGATCTCGTAGCCGGGGATGAAGTCCGGCTTCCGAAAGCTGCTGTAGAAGGCCTCCCAGTCCATCTCTGCGCCTCAGGCGGGCGGACCCCCTCGTGTGAGCCGCGGCGACCGCGCGCCGATCTCCGCTCTTGAGATCACCGTAGCCCTCCGCCCGAACTCTCCTCGAGGCCACGCAGCGAGACGCCGAAGGGTGGTCCCTTCGGACCCCCGCGACCGACCGTGAAGCCGGTTCGACCGATCGGTGGACACGGCAGGCGCAGACCGCCGGGCCCGCTCGGCCCCGCGGGCTGCACGGCGACGTCGTCGCCGTCCGCGCGCAGGTCCGCTGCGGACTCGACGACGAGTTCGTTGCCATCGATCCACAGCGTGACCTCGTCCTGAAGTCGCCGCGCCCGGAGGTGCCTCCCGCGACCCGGCCCGATGCGCACGCGGCCCTCCTCGCCCGTCGCGAACAGGAGGACGCGGCGAACACCTGCGCACTCGGCGCCGTGCAAGAGCTCGAGCACGGCGGAGCCGCTGGCCGCCTCCGGCCGACGGAAGACGAACGCCAGGTTGGGCGAGACCTGCACCTCGTCGCCGTCGAGCAGCGCGCCACCGCCCGCGTCCAGCAACTCGCCGCCGAGCGCGATGTCCTGATCACGGATGGGTTCGATGCGCCAGCCCGGACCGGCGTGAAAGCTCTCGGTGCGCACGAGCCGCACGTGCAGCGGGTCGATGTCGGCCAGGAAGGGCAGGTCGCTCTCCCCCGCGCGCGCGTGCCCGATCGTCACCTGGGGTGCGAAGCAGACCAGGAACTCGCCGACGTCGTCGACGGCGAGCTTGAAGCGCCGGCTGCCGCCGCGCCGGCTCGGGCGTTGGTCGGCCGAGTCCTGCGCCGGCAGACGCGCGCGGCGCTCACCGCTCGGTGGACAATGT
>CAYGST010000267.1:4362-6886 GCA_964352415.1 uncultured Planctomycetaceae bacterium
CTCGAGCGGTCCGATGAGGCCGGCCTCGGACGCAGGGCGAATCCCCGACTCCGACGCCGGCAGCACCGCGCTGGGCTCCGGCACCGCGCTCTCGCTCTCGAGCCGCCGACGCCAGACGCGCACGCGCGCCGGGTCGTGACGCTCGACGAGGGCGAAGCGCCGCTCGGAGCCCTGGGGGTCGTGCACACAAGCCCGCGCGGCTTCCCGGCAGAGGACGTCGAGGACGCGCTCGAGCAGGGGCCCGGCCTCCTCCACGCCGTCGAGGCACGGATCCTCGAGGCTCCGCAGCGCCGCCTCGGGCTCGCCACCGAGCAGCGCCTTGCGCGCCTCCGACAGGCGCATCCGGCGGCGAAGGAAGGACGGCAGCTGGGGACTCATACAGGGTGGGCTCGGGGGCGGCCGCTCCTGCGCGGCGCGCGACCGTCCATTTCCGGTTCGGGGATATGGCCCATGGCCCGCTCGAGGCCGACCGGGTCAGGGCCCCCCTCGACGCGCACGCGCTGCCCAGCGGGTCCAGCGCGACCGCGCTCCGCCAAGAGCCGGTGGCTCGCGAAGCACGGGAGCGCGATTCGCTCAGCGGCAGGCGACTCCGCCGCCGTCGCGGCTCGCCTCGTGGAACGCTTCCCGCGCCCGACCGAACAGGTCCTCGCGGCGGCGAATCTCCGGGTCCGGGCAGCAGGCGATGCCGACCGAGATGACGAGCGCTTCTCCGACCAGGTCGGAGAGGCCCTGCTCCTGCGCAGCCTGCCCGACCCGCATCGCCATGACCTCGGCGCCCTCGGGACCGGTGCGCGGCAGGAGGAACAGGAACGAGCTCTCGTCGAAGCGACCGAGAACGTCGGTGTCGCGCGAGGACTCGAGGATGATCCCGGCGAGCTGTCGCAGCACCTCGGGCGTGCACTGGCCGTCGAAGCCGAGCATCACGCAGGAGAGCGGCTCGTTCCAGCGCTGCGCGCGCTTGAACTCCTCGTCGAGCTTGTAGTTGAGGAACGCGTAGTTGAAGAGACTCGTGTCCGGGTCCGTCAGCGCGCTGACGAGGCTCACGTCGGGCTTGCTGTCGGCGATGCTCACGAGCAGGGCTTCCGGGAGCTGGACCTGCTCGGTGGCCTCGCGCAGGTCCGTGGGCAGCGGCGCGCGCGGCCCTGCGCTCTCACCGAGCGCCGTCGCCAGCGCCGAGGGCGTCAGCGGCGTGTGGAGCACACCGGTCGCGCCGCAGAAGCGCGCGACGCCGTCGCCGGCGTCACTCGCGTGCTCAGCGACCAGATAGATCCGACAGGCCGTCTTGCCCGCGATGCGCTTCATCACGTCGTAGACGTTGTCGCCCCGCAGGAACTTGTCGATCAGGATCACGTCGCCCTTCATCGGCGGCGCCGCGAGGAGGTCGCCGATCGTCTCGACGCCGGCCATCTCCCAGCCTTCGAGGCTCGCGGCGGCCGTCTTGGCCTGATTGAGGAGCAGCGTGTCGGTCGACGCCACGCGGATCGTTCGGAGTCCGTCACCCATGACTCGGTCCGTCGGTTCGGTGTGCGGCGAAGCTCGGCCGCGAAGTTCGTGCGATGCGCCCGCCACGCGGGGACGCTGCGGCGATTCTGAACGTCCGGAGGGGCGAAAGACAGGCTTTTCGGCGCCGGCGGCCCGGCCCCGGGACGCGCGCGGGGGGAGCGGCCCGTCCGCTGGACGCCCCGCTCCCCCCGCGCATGCATCGACAGCGGCCCGCCGGGTGATCCCCGGCTGCGCCGCTCAGCGGCTCAGCCCTGAAGCTCCTCGAACCACTCCTCGGGCATGTCGTAGTTCGAGAACACGCTCTGCACGTCGTCGTTGTCCTCGAGGGCGTCGATCAGCCGGAGCAGCTTGGCCGCCGCGTCCTTGTCCTCGACCGCGACCGTGTTCTGCGGCACGTAGCCGGTCTCCGCGGAGACCACGTTCAGCCCGGCGGCCTCCAACCCCTCCTTGAGCGCGATGAACTCGGTCGCTCCGCCGAAAACCGTCGAGACCTCGTCGCCGAAGTCGATGTCCTCGGCGCCGGCCTCCAGGGCCAGCTCGAGCATCGCGTCCTCATCACGCTCGCCGTTCTCGACCGCGAAGATCGAGCGAAAGTCGAACATGAAGGCGACGGAGCCGGTCGCGCCGAGGTTGCCGCCGCGCTTGTCGAAGATGTGCTTGATGTCGGGCGCCGTGCGGTTCCGGTTGTCCGTCAGGCACGAGACGAGGATGGCGATCCCGCCGGTCGCGTAGCCCTCGTAGAGCAGCTCCTCGAAGTCGCCGTCCGCGTCCTCCCCGCTGCCCTTCTTGATCGCGCGCTCGATCGAGTCGCGGGTCATGTTCGCGGCCTTCGCCTTCTCGACCGCGAGGCGCAGCTTCGGGTTCATCTCCAGGTCACCGCCGCCCTGACGCGCTGCGGAGATCATGCCCTTGGCGAGCTTGCTGAAGAGCTTGCCCTTCTTGGCATCCACCGCGTTCTTGCGGTGCTTGATGTTCGCTGAGTGTGAGTGGCCGGCCATGTCTCGATGGGGAGGGGCTGGAT
>CAYGST010000268.1:0-6875 GCA_964352415.1 uncultured Planctomycetaceae bacterium
GGCAGGAGGTCGGCGAGCGCAGCGGCGGCGAGCGCGCTGCCGTCCTTGCCCGTCCGCAGGCTGCGACGCAGCGTGCCCCCGTGCTCGAGCACGGCGTGCAGCGCGAAGCCATCCGGCGCCGCGACGCAGTAGGCGCCGAACGGAACCTGGCAGCCCGCTTCGACGCGCGCCAGGAGCTCGCGCTCGACGCGCACGGCGGCGTGGGCGTCGGGCTGGTCGAGGCGCACCAGGATCTCGGCGGTCGATGCGTCGCCGAGCCGCGCCTGCAGCGCGAGCGCGCCTTGGGACGGCGCCGGCACGAACGCAGTCGGGTCGAGGTCGACGCAGCGGACGCCCGCGAGCTGGAGGGGCTCGCACTCGCCGAGCTCGGCGGCGCGCGCGAGGCGCTCGAGGCCCGCGCTGGCCAGCAGCACGGCGTCGTAGTCGCCGCTCTTCAGCATCCCGACGCGCGTCGGGACGTTGCCGCGCAGGTGCACGGCCTCGACGTCCGGTCGCAGATGCTTCAGCAGCGCGACGCGTCGCGCCGAAGCAGTGCCGACGCGCGCGCCTTCGGCGACCGGCAGGAGCCCTGCGCTCGCGTCGAAGCGACTCTCGTTGACGAGCAGCCGATCGCGCGAATCCTCGCGCTCGGGCATCGCGACGATCACGAGGTCGTCGGGCGAGTCGGACGGCAGGTCCTTGTAGCAGTGCACGGCGACGTCGACGCGGCCGTCCTGCAGCGCGCCCTCGAGCTCGCGGACGAATAGCCCCGGCGCGCCGACCTCGGCGAAGGGCCGGACCTGGTCCTGGTCGCCCTGGGTCTTGATCACGACGATCTCGCTCGCGACGCCGAGCCCTTTCAGGAGCGCCGCCATGTGACGCGCCTGGGTCATCGCGAGCGCGGAGCCGCGCGTGCCTAGCCGCAAGGTGAAGCCGCTCACGAGGCCTTCTCCTCGCCGAAGCGCGCGAACAGGCTCTCGTCGCTGAGCGCGGCGTCCAGCTCGCGCGCGAGCGCGGCGTCCGCGTGGGCGAAGAATTCGTTCACGAGCTCGGGGCCGTGCGCGGCGGCGAGCTCGCGCAGTCCCGTGGCGGGGACGTGGGCGAAGTGCTTCGCGAGTCGCTCGGCGAAGCGCCGCACGACGTCGGCCCGCGCGTCGTCGAGCTGGGGGAAGTGCTTGCCCAGGAGCTTCTCGACCTGCGTGCGCGCCGTCGCCTCGTAGCTGGCGCGCAGCGCCGCGATCGACTGGTCGGCGGTGCGCTGAGCGATGCGCTCGGCGAAGCGTTCGAGGGTGCTGTCGACGAGCTCGCGGGCTGCCCCGCTCTCGCGCAGGCGCCCCTGACGGTTGCCCTCCGCGGTCGCGATCATGGCGTCCATGCCAATGCGCTCGAGGCCGAGGCCGCCCGCGGCCTCGGGGTCGATGTCCGGGTCGGTCGCGAAGTCGACGCACAGCGGGCCGCGCACGCTGCCGTGGGCATCGAACAGACGCGCGAGCTCGTCGCGGCCGAACAGGACACCGGGCGCGGCGGTCGCGCTGACCACGGCGTCGACGGCGGGCGGCGCCGTGCGGAAGGCGTCGAGCGAGGTCGCGCTCGCGCGCGGGCCGAGTTCGGAGGCGAGCGCGTCCGCGCGCTGGCGCGTGCGGTTGACGAGTACGAGCTCGAAGCCCTCGCCGACCAGCTCGCGCGCGCAGCGCTCGGTCATGGGGGAGACGCCGATCAGCGCGACGCGTCCGCGCGTCCCCTGGAGCCGTGCGCGGATCGCGTCGAGTCCGATCTCGGCGAGGGAGGTGCGTCCCTCTCCGAGGCCGGTCGCGGAGCGCGCGCGCTTGGCCAGCTTGAGGGCCTCGTCGAACAACAGCCCGAGCCTCCAGTTCGCGAGGCCGGCGGAGCGCGCGACCTCGAGCGCGTCGCGCACCTGCCCGACGATCTCGGTCTCGCCGAGGCGCGCGGAGTCGAGGCCGGTGGCCACGAGGAACACGTGCTCGGCGGCGCCTTCGCCCTCCCAGGCGCGCAGCTCGCGCAGCGCCGCGCCGTCGGCGGACGGTCCGCCGAGCGCTTCGTGCAAGCGGCGGCGGTACTCGGCCACGGGCACGCCGCCCTCAGTGACGAAGGCGACCTCGACGCGGTTGCAGGTGGCGAGGTAGACGAGCTCCTCGGCGCCGACCTCGCGGGCGAGCTCGGCGAGCCGCGCCGCGCGCCGCTCGACGGGCAGCGTGAAGCGCGCCAGGGCCTCGGGGCCTCCCTGACGCCAGTTCAATCCGACGACACCGATTCGTTCCATGGATGAGGGTCCGCGGGCCGGGCAATGAGCCACACGCTCCGTTGTGTAGTCCACCTCGGCGGGGGGGCTGTCACAACACTGTCATGGCGACAGTTTCTTTCGGCGGGGCCCCGACCGAGGCCCCTGGATCGAAGCGAGCCGCCCCCCGACCGCAGGGCGCGGTCGGGGGGCGGCTCGGGGTCGAACGCGGGCGGAGCCCGCGGAGGCTCACGGTGTGTAGCGGATCGTGAGCGCGTCGGAGGTGTTGAACAGGGCGCCGCCAGCGGGGACGTCGCGGTACCAGAACTGGAAGTTCAGGTCGCCGCCGACCGAGGCGGGCGTCGCGGCGGGCAGCGCGCTGTTGTCGCCCAGCTGCGAGATCGCCCCGAGCGGACCGGAGCTGCCCGGGGTCAAGCGCTGGATGGGGCCGCCGCCGCCGCGGACGCCGTTGCCGAACGGCGCGTTCGTCTGGTTGGCGCCGTAGAAGACGACGCCGAAGGTGTTCGCGGGGAGCCCGGTGACGTCGATCGTCGGGTTGCCCTGATCGAGGCTCGGCGTGCCGGAGAAGGCGATCGCCGCGGTGCCGCCCGTGGAGTTCGGGTTCGACGAGCAGAAGACGCTCGGCGCCGTCGGGACGTGGTCGGCGACGACCGTGCCGTTGAGCGTGATGCTGCCCGAGACGCCGCTGCCCGGATCCGCGAAGGCGAAGACGCCGGAGACGGGCGCGCTGACGATGTACTGCGTGCCATCGAAGGTGAGCGAGCCGTTCACGAGCGTCGGGTCGGAGACCGCGCCCGTGAGGTCCTGCATGACGGGCGAGCCGATCAGCGGCGTGACGTTCAGGCTGCCGGAGATGAAGGTCAGCGTGACGGTCGTGCTGAAGCCGCCGGAGTTGTTCACCGTGAACGGCCCGGAGTTGATGGTCGCGTGCAGGTTGCTGAGGGTCAGCGTCGCGAGCGGCGGGGCGAAGGGCAGCGGGCTCGGGATCTCGCCGCCGATCACGTTCGGGACCACGAAGGCGTCGCCGGAGCCGGGGAAGGCTGCGCTGCCGACGGGGTTGCCGCCGCCGTCGAGGGTCAGCGCCACCGTCCCGGCGAGGTTGAAGTTCGCGGGGTTCTCGACGCTGGCGCCGAGCGAGGTTGTCCCGGACCAGCTGAAGGCCGATGCCGTCTGGTTCAGCGTGAAGACGAAGTCGCCCTGGGCGGCGGCCGGCGCGCCGAGGGCGGCCAGCGAGAGGGCGGAGAGGAGCAGCGTACGCATGGAGTGGACCTCGATGTGGGTGTGCGATGCGGCCCGCGCGTCCGCGGGCCGTGATCCACGAAGCCTAGCACGGTCCCTGGGGCGCGGGGGCGGAGAGGGGTGCGCGCCTGGAAGGGGACCGATCAGGGGCCCGCCGCGGCCGGTGCGCGCTGCTCGGAAAACTCAGGAGCGCGCTGGTCGACCAACGCGCGGGCCCTCGAGGCGAGCAGCCGTGGCCGCCCCGGAGTGCGCGCCGCTCAGCGCACCAGCAGCCAGTCGGCGAGCTGCAGCCGCTCGGCCTTCCCGAGGACGCGGTTGCCGACCATCGGATTCGGGTACTTGCCCAGGAGCTCGGCCAGCCGCTGGTCCTCGGCCACGAACGGCTTCGGATCGCGCAGGAACTCCGCGAGCGACTCGCGCTCCCAGTGCTCCGCCAATCCGCTCAGCGGCGGACCCATCCAGGAGCCCTCGCCGGCGCCGCCGTGGCAGGAGGCGCACAGCTCGCGGCGGAAGAGCTGCTCGGCGGTGGGTGCCGCTGGCGTCTCCTCGCCGCAGCCACCGAGGGCCACGCCGGCGGCGACCAGCGCGAGAGTGGAGAGGGGTTCGAGTCTCATCATCGATGGAGGTGGCGCCGTCGAGAGTGAACGGGGCTCTCGATCAGCGCGCCGTGGCGCGCGCCGGGAGGCCCTGGGGCGCGAGTGGCCTGAGTGTGCACGGCGCGCCGCAGCGGGTCGAGGGCCATGGGGCGGTGATCGAGGTGCCCTTGCTCACCGCGGTGCGTGCTGCCTACTCGACGTCGGGCTTCGCGTCCGCTGCTGAAGCGCCATCGAGCCGCCGGCGCGCCGCGGCGTCGCCCGGGTCGAGCTCCAGCGCGCGCTCGAAGGCGCGGCGGGCTTCGTCGTCCTTGCCGAGGCGCTGCAGCGCGAGTCCCAGGCCGCGCCAGGCCGGGGCGAGCCCCGGCGC
Source organism: uncultured Planctomycetaceae bacterium (assembly GCA_964352415.1). Taxonomy (GTDB): domain Bacteria; phylum Planctomycetota; class UBA1135; order UBA1135; genus JABACD01. The sequence goes on from CAYGST010000268.1 coordinate 4,442, forward strand.
GAGCCGCAGCGCGGCGCGGTAGTGCTCGGCGGCGTCCACGATCCGGCCGCGCTTCGAGACGACCGCGGCGAGGTTCACGCGCGCGATCGGGTTACGCGGGCCCGCGCGCACCGCGGCGGTCAGGGTCTCCTCCGCGCCGGCGAGGTCGCCGCGCTCGAGCTGGACGCGACCGAGGTTCGACCAGCTCTTGCTGTAGGCCGGGTCGGCTTCGATCGCTGCCCGCCAGGCGGCGTCGGCTTCGTCGTCGCGGCCAGCCTCCTCGTGCCACAGCCCGAGGGCGTTCCAGCTCGGCGCGTCACCCGGATGATGGCGCAGCATCTCGAGGCGCCACGCTTCGACGTCGGCATAGAGCCCGGCGCGCTGGACGAACAGCCCGCCGAAGCCGAGGGCGAGCACGACCGTCGCGACGGCGAGGGCGCGATCCGCGAACAGCCGCGCCGCCGCCGCGCTCAGGAACGGGATCGCGAACAGCAGCGGGAGGTAGAGGAAGCGCGGTGCGAAGACCTCGCCGATCGGGACGAGCTGGGTGACGGGCAGGAACGCGAGCACGGCGAGCGCGGCGCTGACCGACGCGAGGCTGCGGCGCCGCGGCGCGAGGAGCGCGAAGGCGAGCGGGACGAGGGCGAGCACCCAGCCACAGGCCGCCGCGACGGTTGCGCTGAGCGGGGCGGCGCGCCCGAGCAGGAAGTCGACGCGGTATTGCGGGGGGTAGTCGATCGGGAGCAGCACGAGCCGCAGCGCTTCGAGCAGCGCGTTGCCGCCGACGACGAGCCGCTCGCCGAACGGCGCGTCGCCGAGCGCCGGTGACGCCGCGCGCGGGAGGGCTTCGCCCAGCGCGAAGTGGCGACCGACGAGGATCAGTGCGATCGCGGCGGCGCAGGCGAGGGCCGTCGCCGTCGCGGTGCGCCAAGCGTGTCGCCTGTGACTGCTCTCCGGCTCGTTCACGCCGGCGGGGATGCGGGACGCGACGGCGGCGTACCCGACCAAGAGCGGTAGCGCGACGGCGAACACGACGGCGTCCTCCTTCGCGAGGAGGCCCGCGGCGAGGCCGAGTCCGGCTGGAAGGGCGCAGAGCAGCGGCCCGCGCCCCCGCCGCACCAGAGCGATCGCTACCCAGCCGCCGGCGACCGGCCCGAGGGCCGAGAGCATCGAGGTGCGGCCCGCGATCCACACGACGGAGTCCGCGAGCAGCGGATGCACCGCGAAGGCGACGAGCCCGAAGTGCAGCGCGCGCCGCCCCAGTCCGAGCGCTCGCAGCGCTCCGAACGCGCAGGCGGCGACGGCGAGCTGCAGCGCGGCGTTGACCAGGTGGTAGCCGGTGGCCGCGTCGCCGAACAGTGCGCGATCGAGGCGCAGCGAGAGGCTCGCGAGGGGTCGCCACTGGCCCGTGCCGCCGACGAACGCGAAGTAGTCGCGCTCGAATGCGGCCGTCCACGGGAGGGCGCTCGAGGTCACGGGGTTGGCGAACAGGAGCTCGCGATCGTCGAGGGCCCAGCCGCCGCGCAGCGCGCCGAGGACGAAGATCCCGGCGATCGCCGCGAAGAGCGCCCCGCTCGTCCACGCGGGCGCGTCGACGCCGGGCTGCGTGGCGCGAGGCGTTCCGCCGCGCGCTTCGCGCGCCACCTGTGAGGTGGTCGCAGGGGGCCCCTTCGAGCGGCGCCGCGAGTCGGTGGACGGATTGCTCACGTCCTGGAGCCTACGCGGCGGCGCGCGGGGCGGCAGCTGTCGGTGCCGGTGAAGGATCGAGAACTCGTCGCGCGACGCGCGCCGCTCGCCCCGGCAGGTTAGCTTGCGCGCCATGCCCCTCCGCTCCGAGCCCCTCGGCCGCCGGCGCTGGCTGCTGCTCGCCCTGCTGCTCGTCCTCGCGCGCGGAGCGCTGGTGCTCGCGCTCGGCGACGTCTTCTTCTACGGCGAGGAGCTCGAGAAGGGCACGGCGGCCAAGGCCATGCTCGACGGGCTCGCCGTCCCGCACCACCAGCTCGCCTACCACGCCTACGAGGGTGGCGGCTTCGTCGCGAGTCACCTGGCAGCCCTCGGCTTCCTGGTCTTCGGCCAGTGCCTCTTCGTCCACAAGCTGATCGCGCTGGGCTGGCAGCTGGCGCTGCTGGTCGTCGGCGTTCGCTTCGCGAGCCGGCTGTTCGGCGCGCGCGCGGCGTTGTGGTTCGGGCTGCTGTTCGTGTTCGCGCCCGTCGCGTACCAGAAGCTCGGCCTGCTGAACCTCGGGATCCACTTCGAGGCCTGCGTGTTCCTGCTCGGCGTGCTCGGGCTCGGGGCGCGCATCCTGTTCGAGCGCGCCACGAACGACCGGCCCCGGGACTACCTGTGGCTCGGGCTCGTCACGGGCTTCGGGGTCTACTACTCGTACCAGGTCGCGGTCGCGGCGCTCTACGTGCTCGTCTTGATCGCGGCCACGCGGCCGCGGGCGCTCGTCGAT
>CAYGST010000269.1:0-4833 GCA_964352415.1 uncultured Planctomycetaceae bacterium
TCCCGCCTGCGCGCGGCACGTCGCGCGCAGGCTGCTCGCCGAGTTCGCGACCCCCGAGCCCTCGAACGCCGAGGTCGCGGAGTGGGCGCGCGTCCTGAAGCGCGTCGACTGGAGCGTCGAGCGCTTCCTCGAGCAGCTCTTCCGCTCCGAGCTCTTCCTCGGCCCGGCGTCGCGCCGCGCGCGCATCGCGGGCCCGGTCGAGCTCGTGGCGACGACGCTGATCACGCTCGGCGTCGCGGACCAGGTCGCCCCCGCCGACGTGGCCGGCGCCTGCGGCGAGATGGGCCAGTCGCTCTACCGCCCGCCGAGCGTCAAGGGCTGGGACGGCGGGCGCACGTGGGTGCACGCCGGCACCTGGCTCGCGCGTCACAACCGCTTCACGGAATTCGCCCGGTCCCACGGCGAGCGCGTCGACCTCGCTGCGAGCTTCGGCGCGGGCGTCGAGGCGCAATCGCTCGCGGACGCGGCCTGCGCGCTGCTCCTGCCCGACGGCGCGGACGCGCCGCTGCGCCGCGCGCTCGCCCGCGCGGCCACGGAGGCGCCGTCGAACGACGACGCGTTGCGCGACGTCACGGCGCTGCTGTTGACCGCGCCCGAGTACCACCTGATCTGACCGCGCGCGCCGCCCCGAGACTTCCACCGAACCGACCACCATGCTGACCCGACGCCACTTCCTCTGGAACGGACTGCGCTTCGGCGCGTTGACGCCGCTCTTGCCGCATCTCGCGGGAGGCCTCGACGGCGCAGCCGCCGAAGGGCGCGCGCTCGTCGTCCTGCAGCTCACGGGCGGCAACGACGGCCTGAACACGGTCGTGCCGTTCGGTCAGGACGAGTACTACCGGCTGCGTCCGAACGTCGGTCTCGCGAAGGGCGGGCTGCATCGGCTCGACGAGGGCACCGCGCTGCACCCGTCGCTCGGCGGGCTCGCGGAGCTCTACGCGGAGGGCCGGCTGGCCGTCGTGCAGGGCGTCGGCTATCCGGGCGCGGACCGCTCGCACTTCCGCTCCCTCGAGGTCTGGCACACCGCCGATCCGTCGAACCCCGCGGGCGACACGGGCTGGCTCGGTCGCATGGCCGACGCGCTCGCCGCGCAGCACCCGGCCGCGCTGCCGGCGCTCGCCGTCGAGCCGGGTGACCTGCCGCTCTCGATGCGCGGACGCGACGTGATGCCGCCGACGGTGCGCGACCCGCGTGGCTTCCGCCTGCGCGAGGAGAGCGCGCGCGTCACCGCGCTGCGCGACGGACTGATCGCGCCGGACGCCCCGGGCGACCTCGGTCACCTGCGCCAGGTCGCGCGCAGCACCTACGACATCGCCGCGCGCATGGACGAGATCACGCGCGAGGGTCCCAAGGCCGAGTACCCGCAGCACGCCCTCGCCCAGCGTCTGAAGCTCGTCGCGCAGCTCGTGCGCGGCGGCTTCGGCACGCGCGTGTTCCACCTCTCGCACACCGGTTACGACACGCACTCGCGCCAGGCCCCGGTGCACGCGAACCTGCTCGGCGAGGTGTCGACGGGGCTGACCGCCTTCCAGCGCGACCTCGAGGCGAGCGGCTGCGCCGACCGCGTCGTCACGCTCGTCTTCAGCGAGTTCGGTCGCCGCGCCGCCGAGAACGCCTCGAAGGGCACGGACCACGGCCAGGGCGCGCCGGTCTTCCTGATGGGCACGCCGGTGAAGGGCGGGCTGCACGGCGACGCGCCCGACCTCGCGCGCCTCGTCGACGGCGACGTCCCGGGCTCGGTCGACTTCCGCGGGCTGTACACGCTGCTCGAGCGGGACTGGATGGGGCAGACGGCGTCGACGAAGGTCGCGGCGCTGCCGCTCATGGGGTGAGCCACGAACCCTGTCGCTCAACGGCGCCGGCCTCCGGGCACCAGCTGCCGGTCAGTGCTCCGTGTGGCAGCTTCCGGGAACCGTGAACTCCTTGGCCTCCAAGAGTCCGAACATGTCGTCCAGCAACAACGGGGACTCGGTGCGGAGACGCGAGCGCTGCACGTACGTTCCCGGCTCGTTGACCCACAGTCGCACCGGACTGCCGACAGGCGCCCGCATGACCGAGGCTGGGTTGAGGGTCGAGCCGCCCGGCATCACCTGACTCGCCGGCCCGCGCAGGTCGAACTCGACCCAAGGCGGACCCCCGTCCTCATCGGTAGTACCTGCTCGGCTCGCGACGCTGTAGCTCAACTCGGCGAAGTGCGGGCCGCACTGCAGTTCGATCACCGCGTCCGCTTCGCGATCCGACGCGTCGATGCGGAAGCCGCCGAAGTACAGATCGCCGCTTTCCTCCGCTCGCGCGTGGAGCTCCACCGTCATGGGGCCTGAGACGAACTCCTCGATGTCGGCTCGCCCGGAGTCATCGGTGATGACCTGCCGCACGGTTGACCGCCACTCCACGGGGGACTCCAAGCCGGCCTCGCCCGGGGCAAGAGGTTTCGGCTCGGCTTCAAGCGCCAGGGCACCTCCCCTCCACGTCATGCGCTCGGACGTCCCCTCCGAACGCGCCAATGGATTGCGCCGCCGAGCACGCACGATCTCGTTCCGCTGCGTTCGGGACCGGAAGTCGCGCGCCCCAAGCGCCGTACCCGCCCCCTCGAAGATCGACACCCTGCGGATGGTAGTCACGGTCAGTTGAGCCCCATCGAGCGGATCTCCGTGCTGATCGAGAGCGAGGAACGAGATCCACCTCCCTGTCTCGAGCTCAACCCGAACCTCTCGCGATTCTCCCTTCTTGAACGGCTGGAGTCGGCTGACTTGCTCTCCGTGTTCAGGGTCCTCGATGCGAAGCTCCATGACCGCCCCCGGTGCGATTCCTGTCCAGCGCGCCTGCGCGTTCTGATCGGTCATGGACAGGAGGCCGTCGCCCACAGACGGACTCGCGTCGAGCAGGCACTTCTCGAGCGAGTTCGAGCGGTCTTCAGCACCGGGACGCGCGAGCCGCACGGGGACGCCCACGCGCCGCGCGCCGTCCGGGCCAACGACCTCGACGCGCAGCTCGGCGAGCTGGTCGAGGTGCAGCCACAGCTTCCGGCCGTGGCGCTCGGGGTCGTAGACGCGGTCCTCGCCGAGGTGGCCGGGCGCGCGCAGGCGGTACTCGCCGAGCTGCGTGCCTTGCGGGAACGTGAACCTGCCGCCGGCGTCGGTCACCCCCGAACGCCACTCGGGCTCGTCGTCGCCCGCCTCGGTGACCGTGTACTCGACGCGACCACCGGCGAGGGGCGTCTGCACGCCGTCCCGATCGATCGAGACGCCGTGCAGCACGATCGGCTCGTCGGTCGCGGCCGAGGTGCGAGGACCGAGCTCGACGCGGGCGTCGGGCGCCGCGCTCCGCGCGAGGCCGGTCGCGGCCTCCGCGCCCGCGAGGAGCGGGCTCGCGAGGTCCGTCGACGCGCTCGCCGCAACGTCCACGGTCTCCGCCGGCGAGAGGGCGCGAGCCGTGTCCTCTCCGTCGCTTCGAAGCGTCAGGAACAGCGCGAGCAGCAGCGTCACGAGCGCCGCACCTCCGACCCATCGAGCGAGCATGGGCATGGGATCGAGTGTAGCAGCCCGTGGTGGAACTGCTTGCGTTCGAGAGCTGTACCCAGTGGCCCGTGGTGGGCCGCGAGACCGCAGTCGAAGCCGTGGCTTCGGCGAGGCTCACGCGGACCGCCATGGGTCGTGGGGCGCTGCTCTCGGACAGATGGAAGATCGCCGCGGGCGGGCCGGCGGGCTCGCCAGGTCGACGGGAACGTCCGGCGTCGGACTGCGGTTCCGACCGGGTTGCCCGACACCCGTTGCCACGCGAGCCCACCGGGCGGCTACCCTGTGGCGCCCCACCGCTCGCCCATGACACCGATCCTCATCGTCGCCGGCCTCACGCTGCTGGCCTCCTTCCTCTGCTCGCTCTTCGAGGCCGTGCTCTACGCCGTTCCGCCCGCGCGGGTCGACGTGCTGCGCCGGGAGGGCGGCAAGGCCGGGGAGCTGCTGGCCAAGCTCAAGGGTGACGTCGAGGAGCCCATCGCGGCGATCCTGACGGTCAACACGATCGCGCACACCGTCGGCGCCGCCTGGTGCGGCGCGATGGTCGGCGACCTCTTCGGCAGTGCGGCCGTCGGGATCTTCGCGGCGATCTTCACCGTGCTGGTCCTGGCCTTCACGGAGATCGTGCCGAAGAGCTTCGGCGTCCAGCACGCGAACAAGCTCAGCCTGGTGGTCGCGCGCCCGATCCAGCTCATGATCTGGAGCGTCTGGCCGATCGTGTGGGTCGCCAAGCGCGCGATGCACGCCGTCGCCGGTGAGAGCGGTCCCTACAGCCCGAGCGAAGACGACGTCATGGCCGCGTCCATGCTCTCGGCCAAGGGCGGCAAGGTGCGGGGCGAGGAGGCGCAGTGGGTGCGCAACGCGCTGATGCTCGACCGCGTCACCGCAGGCGATCTGCGCACGCCCCGCACGGTCGTGCACAGCTATCCGGCCGACACGCCGCTGCGCGAGCTCGTCTCCGAGGCCCCGAAGTGGATCCACAGCCGCGTCCCGATCACCGAGGCCGGCGACCTCGACGCGATCGTCGGCAAGGTCCACCGCCGCGAGGTCTACGACCGTCTGCTGCTCGAGCCGGAGACGACGCTGACCCTGCGCGACCTCGCCCACCCGATCGAGTTCGTCCCGGAGGAGCTCCCCGCCCACGAGCTGCTCGACGTGTTCCTCAAGAACCGCATGCACCTCGTCGCGCTGCGAGACGAGTACGGCGGCTTCGACGGCCTCGTCACCCTGGAAGACGTCCTCGAGAGCCTGCTCGGCCAGGAGATCGTGGACGAGCACGACCAGGTCGAGGACATGCAGGCGCTGGCGCGGGAGCGGT
>CAYGST010000269.1:4933-6867 GCA_964352415.1 uncultured Planctomycetaceae bacterium
CAGCGCCAGCTGAACCTGGACGAGGCCGTGCAGCAGTTCATCGCTTGTCGGCGGCTCCGGCTCGTGAAAGAGCAGGGCGTGTAGCTGCCGGTAGTCGTTCGAGAGCTGGAGCGAGAGCTCCCCTTGCGGACACATCAGGAGCTCGTCGCAAGCCAGCCCTCGGATTCGCCGATCGTCGCCGAAGACGAACACCTGGTGAGTCACGGTCTCGAACAAGGACCGCGTGACCGATTCGAGAACTCCGGCACGTGCCAGCTGGACGAGGTCGTAGGCGTGTCTCGAAGCCTGCGGAAGAAGACGACCTCTGGAGACGCTCGCGTGGAGCAGGAGCGCCTTCTCGATCAGCGTTCGCTCGGGAGCCTGAGCGGGCCAGCGACACTCCGGCTCGCGAAAGGCGTCGGGAAACGCGTCGGCCGCGTAGGGGCGCACCCTCACCTGCCGGGCCCCGGCCGGGTCCGAGCGCGCCCCGAACTCCAAGCGCACGGACTCCGCGATCTGGCCCGGTAGCGCCTCTCCGGACCGCCCCCTCGCAGCTGGGTAGTGGAACAGGACGACGGACTCCGCCCCTTGGACCGAGACGTCGACCCGAACGTCCTCGCGCAAGACCCCGGCGAAGTCCTTCTCGATCGCCCGCACGAGATCATGGCGCACGTACGACTCCAATCGCCGCCGGACGAGTCGCACGGCTCGCTGATGCGCGCTCCGCGTACGGGTCGCCAGCGGGTCCTGATCCGGGGCGATCCCGAGGTCTTGCCTGGCGATCGACAGGTCCACGTCCTCCGAGAAGCGGTGGATCAGGCCGAAGCCCTTGGAGAGCGAGGTCCCGCCCTTGAACAGCATGCGAGGGGCGCCGTTCAGTTTCCCCAGGCGGTGGAGCACCCAGCAAACCCAGAAGTCCTTCTCGATCAGAAGCGGATCGTGCACGGGCGACCGCGCCGCGCTCCGCTGGAAGAGCGCGGCACGTTCGCCCGCGCTCGCGCGAGCGATGTCGTCCATGACTCAGGAGCTGGCCGGTTGGCCGGTGTGGACCGGCCGGCCGCCTCCGGCCTCGCCCGTGGGGTTGGCTCCGTGGGCCAGCACCCGATCGATCGTCGGCCGCATCCACGCAGCGGCTCGGCCGCGCAGTCCCGCCAGCTGGCGCAGGTCCGGCTCGGCGAGCGCCGAGCGAAGGCGCTCGAGCGCGCGCTCATCGGGACCACTCCGCCCGAGGAACCGCAAGGCTCGTAACAGCATGCCCGCCGGACGATCGCCGCCGGCCCGCCGGCTCGAGCGGCGGAGCTCGATCGTGAAGCCCTCGCCCTCGCCGAGGTCCACGCGGACCGATCGACTGGTCCCATCCGTCAGGTAGACGGGGCGAGCCGGCACCTGCGTCGTGAGGCCGAGGCGCTGGGCCGCCGCCGCCTCACCGCAGCAGATGTCCTCTCCGTGATTCCGGGCCACGGCACGCACCACGGCCTCGATCGACGGAGGCACCTGTCCGAAGCGCGGGTGAACCTCGGGCCAGTCGTAGAGCCCTCGCCCGATGCGCCGGATCCGGCCCGCGCGGACGAGTCGCGAGAGCACGGCATCCACCGCCGCTCGCGAGCCAAGATCGAGGAAGTCCGAGGGCACGAAGACGCTCCCGCGGCCGCGGCCGCGGATCCGGCGCAGCAGGCGCTGGCCGGCGGAGGGGAACGTCGTGCGGGGACCTCTCATGTCAGAAAGTATGACATCTTTTCTGTCGTCTAGCCGGACGCTCAGGTTGCGGGAAATGCCATGGAATTGGCCCTGGGGATCGATCCGGGGCTCTCGAGCGAGCGGCTCCGCCGTCCGAGCCCCGGCAGGGGCACGGGCCGGCCCGGGGGCCGCGCCGGCGGCGACACCGCGCCGGCCCGAGGCAACTCGCGAACGCCCGAGTGACCGTCGCTGCGACCGTGTGCCGCCTCGCCCTGCCC
>CAYGST010000270.1:0-5280 GCA_964352415.1 uncultured Planctomycetaceae bacterium
GCCTCGATTCGGCTTCGCCGAAGAGGGAGAGATAAGAAAATAGAAAGACAGCCGCGGAGCGGCTGGATCTTCCTTCTCTTCTTCTGATCTTCTGAATGGCGAAGCCTCATCAGCTGCTGCAGAGGAACAGCCAAGGCTGCCGAACCGCTCACGCTGCAGGGACTCTCCGTTCCTCCGTTCCTCCCATGGTATCGCCGTTGACGACAGAGCGCCTCTCGGCCGGAAGGACCCGAACCTGTCACTGGAACCCCGGGCCCCGCGTCAGTAGCTCTCGTCGAGCGTCGGGAACTCGCCCGCGCGGACGTCTTCGACGTAGTGCGTGAACGCCGCCTGCATCTCCTCGCCGAGCTGCGCGTAGCGGCGCACGAAGCGCGGGTGGAAGCGCGTGTAGAGGCCGAGCATGTCGTGGCTGACCAGGATCTGTCCGTCGACGTCCGGTCCAGCGCCGATGCCGATGATCGGAACGTCGACGCTCTTCGCGATCTCGCCCGCGAGCGCCGCCGGGATCTTCTCCACGACGATCGAGAAGGCGCCGGCCTCCTCGAGGATGCGTGCGTCCTCACGCAGCTGATCCGCCTCCTCGTCCGTCGTCGCGCGCACGCGGTACGACCCGAACTTGTGGATCGACTGCGGCGTCAACCCGAGGTGCCCCATCACGGGAATGCCCGCGGAGACGAGCCGCTCGATCGTGGGCGCGATCTTGTCGCCGCCCTCGAGCTTGACCGCCTCGACCCCGGACTCCTTGACCATGCGCCCCGCGTTGCGCAGCGCCTCGTCCGAGTTCACCTGGTACGACATGAACGGCAAGTCGCCGACCACCAGCGCGCGATCCACCGCCTTGCTGACCACCGACGCGTGATAGAGCATGTGTTCCATCGACACCGTCACGGTCGTCTCCTTGCCCTGCACGACCATGCCGACCGAGTCCCCGACGAGGATCACGTCGATCCCCGCGGCGTCGAGGATCTGCGCCATCAGGTAGTCGTAGGCGGTGAGGGCGGTGATGCGCGCCCCGGCAGCCTTCATCTTGCGAAGGTTCCGGGTCGTGATCTTCTTCTCGGGGATCTGTCCTTGTGAGCTCATCGTTGGGTCTCGAACTGAATGAGGGTAGCCGGGAGAGCCCTCCCCGCGCTACCGGCCGACCGAGATCCCATGGCGCAGGAGCGCCTGGGCGCTGTGCACGCCGTCCAGCGCCGCGCTCATGATGCCGCCCGCGAAGCCAGCGCCCTCGCCGACCGGATAGAGGTTGCGAAAGCCCGTCGCGACGCGCGTGTCGCGCTCACGCGGCATGCGCACCGGCCCCGACGAGCGCGACTCGAGCCCGACCATCAAGCCGTGCTCGCCGGCGTAGCCCTCCACCAGCCCATCGAAGCGCGCGAGCGCGCGCCGCAGCGCCGCGACGCCCGAGGCCGGCAGCAGCTCGTCGAGCCGGCCCGGCACCGCGCCGAAGGTGTAGCTCGTGCGCCCCGGCTGCTTCGTCTCGCGCCCAGCCAGGAAGTCGGGCACGCGCTGGGCCGGCGCGCTGAAGTCGCCGCCGCCCGCCTCGAAGAAGCGCTCCTCGAGCCGCTTGCGGAACTCGACCGCCGCGAACGGCCCCGGCCCGAAGTCGGCGTCGGTGTAGGTCGTCACGACCGCAGCGTTGGCCCACGGCGAAGCGTGGGTCGAGTTGCTCATCCCGTTCGTGCAGAGCATCCCCGGCAGGTTGATGCTCGCGACGATCTTGCCGCCGGGGCACATGCAGAAGCTGTGCGCGCCCTGGACGTCGCCCTCCTTCTTGCAGACGAGGTTGTAGCTCGCCGCGCCGAGTAGCGCGGCCTCGGGACCAGTTCCATGGCGCGCGTGATCGATCAGCTCCTGCGGGTGCTCGACGCGCACCCCGAGCTGAAACGGCTTGGACTCGAAGACGACGCCGTCGCAGGCGAGCTGGCACCAGGTGTCCTCGGCGCTGTGGCCCATGGCCACGAAGAGCGCGTCGCAGGGCAGCTCCCCCGCCGAGGTCGCCACCGCGCGCACGCGCGCCGGGTCCGCCGCGTCCTTGACGAGGCCCTCGAAGCGCGTCTCCCAGGCGAACTCGACGCCGAGCTCCTCCAGCCGCTCGCGCAGCTTCGGCAGCACGAAGTGCAGGCGGTCGGTGCCGATGTGCGCGCGCGCCTCCCAGAGGATGTCCTCGCGCGCGCCGGCGCGCACGAGCTCCTGCAGCACGTTGTGCTCGAGCGGATCGACGACGCGCGTGTAGAGCTTGCCGTCGGAGTAGGTGCCCGCGCCGCCTTCGCCGAAGAGCAGGTTCGACTCGCGGTCGACCTCGCGCGAGCGGTGGAAGCGCGCGAGTCGCTTCGAGCGCTCGTCGATGCGCGCGCCCCGCTCGAGCACGGTGACCCGCACACCCGAGAGCGCCAGCGCGAGGGCCGCGAAGGTCCCGCCCGGACCCGCGCCGACGATCACGGCGCGCTTCGGCTCCGCCCCGCGGAACTCGTCCGCGCGGTCCGCGTCAACGGCCAGCGACGTGGGCGCCGGCGCCTCCTTGACCTTGCCGTTCTCGAGCAGCCGCGCGAGCTTCTTCGAGCGCGCCCGCGGCGGCACGCTGACGTCCGCCTGCACGATCCAGCGCGGCGCGCGGCCCTTGTGACGCCCGCGCAGGTCGATCGACTTGCGCACCATCCGCAGCCCGCGCAGCTCCTCCTCGGCGAGGCCGAGCTTCTGGCTCGCGATGCCACGCAGCGCCGAGTCCTCCTCCCCGAGCGGCAGCTCGAGACCGCTGACGCGCAGGCGTCGATCGAGGGGCGAGAGGTCGGCCATGGCGCGCAGGATAGCGCCTGGTCACGGGCCGCGTTGAAGGACTCCTCCTCCCCCGACGGCGGCCCGAGGCCACGGACGGGCAGGCCTCGGCCCCGTCGAGTCGTTGCACACATCCCTGGGAGCGCCCGGTAGCGCCCCGCGGGACAAGCTCTCGCCCCCCCATTCCAGACCCTGCAGCCAGCCAGCTCGAGCTAGTTCATGGGAACACGCAGATGGGTTCGCACTCCCGCAGAGATGTCGAAATCAGCCTCCAGCACCGCTCCACTCGCGAACACGGAGATCGAGTAGGCACCCGATGGGAGCAAGGGGATCAGGTACGGAGGCGAGTCGAAGAAGAACGCATCCGTCTCCCTCCCGACAGCGCGCACGTGACTGCCTGAGACAGCTCCGCAGAAGCGCGCCCCAGCGGCATCCTGAAGCTCGATCTCCAGAGATCCCAGATCGATGAGGGGAACACGAAGCGCGGCCTCGACTTCGCTCACCGTCACGATCTCCGGCGCCTCGGTCGAGGGAGGGAATCTGTACAGCTGATGCGGCGCTCGGAATCTCGCCGCGTACACCCCGAACGGAACCCCCTGGATCTTTTGATACCCACGATGGAGCTCGGACAGCCCGATACGGATCTCCCGCTGCTCCCCATCCACTTCGGTCAAGAAGAGCGTCGATGGCGATCGACTCGCGTGCTCAGGGAGAGCGACCGGCACGTCCTCGACCGGCTCCAGCCAAACGGTCAACGCGCCGAAACCGGCACCGGAAGGAACGATTCGGACCTCTTCACCTCTCAAGCGTTCAATCGCACGCCATGCGGGCAGTCGCGCGGAGACGGGCTCGTAGCCTGGGTAATGAATCTCGAAGTGGACGTCGATCGAATCCCCTTCGTCCATCGCACAGATGAAGTAATTGACTCGATCGAACGAAGAGCGCGCCTTGGGATGTCGGACACCAAGGAGCGCGGCAGTCCAATCCCCGGACATGACGACCCGTGCACCCTGCGCCAGCGGACTCGGCGTGCCCCACCACTTCCCGCCCAGGTCGGATCCGAGTTGCGGCAGCCGCCCCTCCTCCTCGCGGACTTGGATGGCGAGGCCGTAGACGGGATAGGCCGTCAACACGATCGGCGCGTTCGAGGTTCCAGCGTGCAGGTCGAAGGCGAAGCTCTGAGGCGTGCAGAACCCCCGGCCTCCCGCGATGACACGATAGCGCATCTTGGGATCCAGCCCACGGATCTCGAACTCGCCTCGGTCGTCCGTCGTGGCGATCGGCATGGGGCCGCGTCCGTCGATGGATGCCTCGATGCGCTCCGTGGAACGGACGTCATTTTGATGCATCGGGAGTACTCGGACTCCAGGCCCAATCGGCTCACCAGCTGGGTCCAGGATCTGCCCGCGGAGCGTCCAGCCTGGACGCAGCTGGACTTCGAGGGTGCTGGGCACCCTCGTTGGCACGGAAACGGACCTGGAGACGAACCCCGCTGCGCCAACCGTCACGAGCCTTGACGGCATAGCCGACGCAAGTGGCAGGTCCAACTCTCCCCCATCGTTGGTCATGCCCAGCACAGACCACGGATCCTGAACGCCAACCCAGGCTCCGCGCAGCGGTTGGTCGCTTGGATCGACAACCCGCAACCGAACACTCTGTCGACTTTCAGAGACGCTTCCGTTGTTCGGTCCGAATTGCTTCGACGCTCGAGTCGCACTCCCAGATGTGGAAGGTCGGTGCAGGTCGGACGGCTCAGGATCCACGATGGGACTGCTTCCCGGGGCAACCCCCGCCTGGGCCCTGTCCTTGCTCCCAAGCCAAGCGGCCAGGATGAGCACCAGGCCGCATGCCGCGACTCCAAGCAGCAGTCGATTCATCCGCTCCCCCAACTGTACAGACACTTGTTCGCACTCCGGACATCATGCCGGACCTTCGCCACGTGCTCGACCTCGAACGGCCTCTACAGCGGAACTGGCTCTGCTGTGCACTTCGCGTCTCTGGAGTTGCCGGAGGTCGTGTACCCACAGGTGTTGCCAGAATCGCAACCAGCCAGCTGCGCTGCACAATCCCCCTCGGCGAACGGCAGAAAGGGCCCAGAATCCCGACTCCGAAGGACCATGTGACAGCACTCGGGCTCACCCCCTGCCCCTGCGCAACCGCAATAGCTGACCCAGACCGTGCTGCTCTCCTGGTAGCTCCCGGTGCTGCACTTTTCAGTTCCGTTGCACACGGGGGCCGTGCTGCCACAATCCTCGTGCCCCCATCCGCCCCAGGCGTCGTTGACGCCTGAAGTCGTGCAACTCTCGTCGTCCACTGGAGCAGCCCAAGCTGCAGCGAGCGCCAGCGAAGCCACGAGGAGCGCCTGAGATGTGCGTCGAAAGAGTGAGAGTTGAGCAGTCATGACCTGGGAGATGTGGGATATCGAAGGTTCGTAAGCAGATTGGAATCTAAGCTGCACGGGCGGCCCTGGGCTGGATAAAGTCAGGCTGCAAGCGGCTGCAAGCG
>CAYGST010000270.1:5380-6863 GCA_964352415.1 uncultured Planctomycetaceae bacterium
CTGCAAGCGACTGCAAGCGATTGCAAGCGATTGCAAGCGAAAACTCGAATCCACCTCCGCCAACGGTACTGGCAGAGTTGACTCTTCCCCTGCGACTGCGAGATCTTCGATCTGCCGGGAGTGTCAACGATCCACGTCGAAAGCTCGGTGCAGCGCTCTGACCGGCTGTCCCCCCCAAGGAGTCCCTCATGGTGGATGGCCTGGAGCTGGCTCCGTTCCCGTCGGTCCGTGCAGCCTTCCTGGCCAGTTCGCTACGCTTGCCGCATGTCCCCCAAGCGCAAGGCTCCGCCCGTCCCGCTGTTCGACCAGATCGTCTTCGCCCCCGACCGCGAGCGCGTGCCCGGCGCGCGGCACGTCGTCAGCCTGGACGCGGGCGACGACAGCGACTACCTCGCCGCCATCGACGCGGTCGCGACACGCAAGGTCGAGCTGCGCCGGCGCGGTCACGACCACGGCGCCTGGGCGGAGCTCGACCTCACGGCCTCCGGCGTCGATCCGCGGCGCGAGCCGCTGACGAACGAGGCGGCCCGCGAGCGCTGGGAGGCCGATCGCCCGATCCTCCTGCCCGGAATCCTCGCGGACGTCGCCGAGGCCTGCGCGGCGGACGGCGTTGCGCTGGGTGAGCGGCTGCGCGAGGCCGCCGGGCTCGGCGCGTGGCTCGCGGAGTCGCAGGCGAAGCTGCCCGACGGGCTCGCGCTCGCGCCCGAGGACACGCCGGACGCGGACGAGCGCACTCTGGCGAAGCGCGAACTCGCGCGCGCGGACGGTTCGGACCTCTGGCTCAAGAGCGCGCGCCTCTCCACCTTCGACGAGGACCGCTCGCTGCGCCTGCGCGCCAGCTTCGGCGAGGAGGTCGACGACGACGCGAGCCAGGACGAGGCAGCGCACCGCGCCGTCGCGCGCGTCGCGGAGGCCCTCGTGCCCGGCGCGCTGCGCGTCGGCCTCCAGCCGCGGCTCGCAGGTTGGCTGCGCGAACTGATCGGTGCAGAGCCGCTGTTCACCCAGCAGATCGCGTACTGGAACGCTCCCCAGGGCGGCGCGCTGATGCACCACGACGCCTTCGACGCGCAGGACAACGGCGGCCAGGTCGGCGTCTGCTACGCGCAGCTCGCTGGCGCCACCGCCTGGCTCGCGCTGTCGCTCGCGGACCTCGCCGATCGGGTCGCGGACTACTGCGAGGCCCTCGACGAGGGCGAAGCGGAGTGGGTGCGCAAGGCGCTCTGGCCCGACCGCCGCGACTTCGAGCGCAGCCTGGCTCGGATCCGCAGCCGGGCCGCCTTCGAGCTCGAGCTCGCCGAACCCGGACAGGGCCGCTTCGGCGCGCTCATCGGCCTGCCCGAGTTCACGAGCTTCCTCGCCGACTGCGGCCACGGCGTGCTCGTCGGTCCCGGCGACGTCCTCCTGCTGCCGAGCCATGCGCTGACCCGCTGCGCCCAGCACTCCGACTTCTCTGCCGCAGACCAACCGCCCTCCTCGATATCCT
>CAYGST010000271.1:0-5550 GCA_964352415.1 uncultured Planctomycetaceae bacterium
CCATCGCGAGCAGCAGCCCGCCGATGAACAGGAACATCAGCTCGTGCCCGTACTGCCGCGCGACGTCGCGCGACTCGCCGAGTCCGAGCGCCGGAAACAGCACGAGGGGCAGGAGCGAGGTGGCCGGGATCGGAATGGCCTCGGTGAACCACCACGCGGCGATCCACAGGGTCGCGGCCAGCGCGTGACGCACCAGGACCGGCGAGGCGTTCGGGTAGGCCGCGAGGAGCTCGCCCGAGAGGTGCAGCTCCGGCCGGAAGAACAGCTCGACCAGCAGGAACAGCGCGGGTCCGAGCACCATCGAGAGCCAGCGCCGGGGCGGAGCGGTCTGGGGATCCGGCTGGCTCATCGCGTCCCGACTCTACCGCACGGCCAGGCGTTCCTCGCCCATCCCCTCCGTGCACGGGAAGTCCCCGCGCGGCCCTCGGCATGCGGCCCTCTGCCTACGGTTCCGTACCGCCCCGGACCGCGGAGCCGCGCCAGCAGCGCACCGACGCTGGTGCACCGCCACGCGCTGCTATTCTGCCGGCATGAAGCGCGTCCTCGTCGCCAGCGTCCTGACCTCTGCGATCGTCCTCGGGCTGCGCGTGAACGCCGTTCGAGCTGCGGCTTCACCGGCGGCCCCTCCGGGCGCGCTCGTCCTCGTGGGCGGCGGAGGTACGCCGGCGGAGGTCGTCGCGCGCGCGCTCGAGCTCGCCGGAGGCCCTGACGCCAAGGTCCTCGTCCTGCCCCAGGCGTCCTCGCGCGAGGACGCCGGCCTCGGGAGCGTCGAGATGTTCCAGGAGGCCGGCGCGCGCGACGCACGCCGCCTGCTCCTCGCGGATCGCGACGCCGCGCGACGCGCGCTCGCGAGCGCCGACCTGATCTGGTTCCCGGGCGGCAGCCAGTCGCGGCTGATGGGTGCGCTCGCAGAAGCGGAGCTGGCGGAGCTCGTCGTGGCGCGTCAACGCGCGGGCGCCGTCGTCGGCGGCACGAGCGCCGGCGCCGCCGTCCAGACCGCGCGCATGATCACCGGCAGCCCGGAGGACGAGGGACTGCGGCGCGGCAACACGCCGAGCGGCCTCGGGCTCGACCTGTGGACGGACGCCATCGCGGACCAGCACTTCCATCAACGCCGGCGCTTCGGACGGCTCCTCGGCCTCGTGCTCGACGAATCCGAGCGCATCGGCGTCGGCGTCGACGAGGGCACCGCCGCGATCTGGCACGGCGCGGAGGTCGAGGTGCTCGGTCGCGGCAACGTCACCGTGATCGACGCGCGCTCGGCGCAGACGCAGGAGACGAAGCCGGGCGACGTGCACGCCGCGACGGGTCTGCAGCTGCACGTGCTCCGCGCGGGGATGCGCTGGACCCTGCCGGCGCGCGAGTGACGCGCTTCGGAACCGCTTCGGAACCTGATTGAAAAACGCCGGCTGGCGCTGTCGCACGTCACGCGCAAGATGACATCGGCTCTGCCGATGTCACCTTGCGCGTGACGTGCGACAGCGCCAGCCGGCGTTTTTCAATCAGGTTCCGAAGCGGTTCCGAAGCGCGTCACTCGCGCCTACGGGCAGAAGGTCGCGGCCACGGCGTTGGTCGCGTTGAACTGCGCCCCGCCCGCCGCGGCGTCCCGGTAGGCGTACTGGAAGTTCCAGGTCGAGCCGGCCGTCACGGCGAAGGCACCCGCCGCCAGCGGGCCCTGGCCGAAGTCCACGCTCTTGTCGACGAAGCCGTCCGCGTCGGAGACCGTCAGCGGGTTCAGGCGCTGGAACGGCGTCGAGATGCAGCGCGTTCCGTTGCCGAACGGGAGCTGCGCCTGGCCGCCCGAGTACAGCAGCAGCCCAGGGACGCTCGGCGGCGTCTCCGTGACGAGAAAGCGCAGGTCGTTGGCCGCGATCGACGTGCTGCCCGTCGTCGTGAGCACCGCTCCCCAGTTGTCCGAGTTGGCGCTCGTGTCGCAGTAGAGGTCGACGGTCGAGCAAGCCGGGTCGAGCACCGTGTCGACGTAGTGGATGAGCGTGCGCACAGTCATCTTGACCGCTGCACGCACGCGCGGCAGCGGCAGGTTTCCGCCGACGTGCACGTGACCAGCCGCGATGCACCAGTCCGGGTCCGTCGGCTGGTCGTGGGTGGCCTGATACCACGTTCCGAAGTAGGCGATGTACTCGCTCAGGAAGCCGCCACCGTTGCCGCTGATGCAGATGAAGGGCGTGACCGGCAGCGTCGAGACGAGCAGGTCGTCGACGATCGCCTGCACCGGCAGCGTCGAGGGCCGCAGCGTCTCCGCCGGAACGCTCGCGTCCGGCGGCGCGGGCGTCGGCTGGCGCGGATCCATGTAGTCGTCGATCCAGACCGCCCGATTGAACTGGTTCATCTCCAGCTCCCAGCGCAGCCCGCCCGAGCGACTGAACGTGATGATGGCGATCGGCTTGACCTGGTTGGCCAGCGCCCAGAAGTCCTGCGTCGTGTCCTGGTAGTCCACCTCGAGGTCCCCCATGCCCTGACCGCAGGCGAAGCTGCAGTCGGGGTTCGGGAACTCGGGGAAGAACGAGTAGACGTCGTAGCCGCGCCCTTCCCAGTTCGAGCCGATCCAGCCGAGCGGGTTCTGCACCGGGTCGGGGCTGAAGCGACGCACGCCCTCGTTCGTCGGCGGCCAGTAGCCGGTGAGCATGATCGCGGGCCGGTCCTCGCTGCCGAGCTGCTGACCCCGCGGCGTCTGCGAGAAGCCGTTCGAGTACAGGTTCGTCTGGGGCCGATCGAGCCGGCGGACGGCCTCCCCGGTGACCTCCCCGCGCTGGGCGGAGGCGTTGGGGCCGAGCGCGACGGCGGCGACGAGCGTGCCGAGGGCGAGCGAAGCGAAGACGTTCATGGGCGAGCCTGGGTGAGTGGACGAGCGTCGCTACAACGTACCCGCTCGGTCGGGACTTGAGTGAGAATGGAGCGAAGCGGCTCACTCGGCTCCCAGGAGGCTCGCCTGCTCCACCCGCAGGAGAACGACGTCGCAGCCGTGAACCGGCCCGCGGGACCACTCGCGAGTCGAGCCGGGCACCAGCTCCTCCAGGTACTCCACCTGTGTGATCAACACTCCACCCGGGTGCGACTCGATCCAGAGCGCCACCTCCGTCGCACTCTCGAGATGCGGGATCTGCTCACGCTCGGTGACCCACGAGTAGTACCCCCCTTGGCGACTGCCGCGGATCGCGAGCGGAGCGGCGGGAGGAATCGTCTCGAGCGCGGCCACGATGCGATGCGGCACGCCGACCCGGGCAGCGACCCGATGCACCGGCAACAAGAGCGCCGTCTCGGCCACGAGCAGGACCAGCAGAAGGCGCGCCGCAGACAGGCGCGCGCGAAGCACGAGGTGGAGCGCGCCCCAGAGCAGCAGAGCCATGGGAACCCAGAGGGTCAGCCACGCTTCCGGCTCCGGAGCCTCGTCCAGCAGCCGGGCGAGCTCCGCCGGCGCGAGCCACGGGGCCCCGGCGGCGAGGCTGGCAACCACCGCGAACAGGAGTACGAGCAGGCCCCCTCCTGTCCGCAGCCGCCCAACCATGCCCCGAACGCTCTCTAGCCGGAACGCGAGCAGAAGGGCCAGCGCGGGCATGGCGGGCAGCAGGTAGTGGGGCTGCTTTCCGCTCATCGACGAGAAGATCACGAACAGCCCCAGGAAGCCGGCCCCAAGCCGGCGCCAGGGGAGCGGCGACCTGGAGCGGGTGAAGAGCAGCAGGGTCGCCGGTAGCGAACCCACGAGCACCACGGGCACGTAGGTGAACCAAGGCTTCTGGTGAGCGAAGGACGAGTGCACGCGCCCTGCCCAGCGCTCCCAAAGCAGCTCGCGCGCGAAGCCCTCTTCACCCGTCGCCGCGGCCATGAGCGCCCACGTGGCGAGCGGAACCAAGGCAGCGACGAGCAGCAGGACTGCTCGACGAACCTTGCCCTCGCGCTGCGTTCGCAGCGGAGCGAGCGCCCAGAAGAAGAGTGCCAGGAACAGGTAGGCCACCGGCCCCTTGGCGAGCAGGGCCAGGGCGGCGCCGACGCAGCTCGTCCGGTCCCGGCCCTCCGCCCAGGCCACCACGGCCAGCCACACGCTGACGGCGAGCAGCGGATCGAACAGCAGGTACTGCGAGTAGAGCAGCGGCATGAGCAGCGCGGCCTGCATCCAGCCGGCCAGGGGCAGCCCGCTCCGCCGCCCGAAGCCACCGACGATGTGCGCGAGCCCCGCGGAGGCCAGGGCTGGCAGCAAGCGCAGACAGGTCGCCGCCGAGACCCCGGTGAGGCTCAGGAGTTGCGCGATCCAGAAGAGCAGCGGCGGCTTGTCCGCGTAGGGCTCCCCGTGCAGCGAGAGCTGCCAGGGCGACGAGCCCGCGCTCTCCCGAAGCACCTCGAGGTAGCGCGTCTCGTCGACGGGGAGCGGCGGACGCAGCAGCACGACCGCGACACCGGTGATCAGGACGAGCAAGGCGGGGAGCCGGGGCATCAACCCGACTGCGTGCCCCTGGTAGGACTCGACCTCGGTGAACGAATACTGGCTCAGGTCGGTCACTACTCGCCTGCGGTTGACGGCTCCCGCGCGGAGTCACGCTCCTCGAGCGCACGCCGGCCCGCTTCGGCGTAGAGCGCCGTCTCCGCCGGATCGAGCGCGCGGTACTGGCCGCGGCTCAACATCCCGCTGGCCGTCTCGTAGAACGCGACCACCTCATGGACGTCCTCGATCCCGCAGGGTCTCGATGATTGCTCGAGCGTCCTCGGGTCGACGTCGAACGCGCTGTGCTGCTGGCGTGGCCCCAGGATGGTCAGCACGTCCTCCTCGAGGTGGCCGAGCAGCTCGTGGGTGCCGACCAGCGCGTGAGCCGCCGACGGCTCGATGCGCCTGACGTCGTGCCCGAAGAACCGGCTCGGGTAGCTCCAGTTCAGGAGCCCGAGCAGCGTCGGGGCATAATCCATCTGGCTCATCAGCGTCGAGTCGACCCCGGGTACGACCTGCCCCCCGGGCGCAAAGACCATCAGCGGAATGTGATACCGGTTCAGCGGGATCTCCGCGCGCCCGGCGCTCGCTGCGCAGTGATCGGCCACGATCACGAAGATCGTGTTCTCGAACCAAGGCCGCTCGGAGGCCTGGGCAAGGAAGTCACCGATGGCCCAGTCCGTGTACTTCACGGCTCCAGCTCGACCAGAGACCTTCGACGGCAGGTCGATGCGTCCCTCGGGATAGGTGTAGGGCCGATGGTTCGACGTCGTCATGACGAAGAAGTGAAACGGCTCGGCGCGCTCGTGTGCGCGATCGGCCTCATCCAGCGTCCAGCGCAGCAGGTCTTCGTCGCAAGCCCCCCACGCGTTGCTGAAGGTCACGTCGGCGGCGGCCACGCCCGCGCGATCGACCACGCGATACCCGTTGCCAGAGAAGAAGGCGTTCATGTTGTCGAAGTAGCCGTAGCCTCCGTACAGGAACGCGGTGTCGTAGCCCTCCGATCGCAGAACCGACCCGAGCGAGAAGAGCCCCTCGTTGCCAGGCCGCTTGACGACAGACCGACCAGGAGTCGGGGGCAACGCCAGCGTCAGCGCCTCCATGCCCCGGAC
>CAYGST010000271.1:5560-6853 GCA_964352415.1 uncultured Planctomycetaceae bacterium
GCCCCGGACCGTGCGATTGCCTGTTGCGAAGAAGTTGTCGAAGAGCAGGCTTCTCTTCGCCAGCGCGTCCAGGTTCGGCGTCAGCTGCGAATCCGGATTGAACGTCCCCATGTGGCTCGCGCTGAGGCTCTCGACCGTGATCTGTGCGATATTCGGGCGCAGTGCGGGGCCGTCGTTCCAGACGTAACGGATGGTGTCCTCGGAGTCCGGCTCTAGCAGGATCGAACCGTCCTCCGATAGCTGACCGCGCAGCTCCGCGAAGCCGTCGCCGTTGCCGTTGCCTGTCGTGACGTAGAAATCCGGGTAGTCGATGGTGTTGTTTCGAAAGGCAGCGAACAGGCTCCACAGCCCGTTCTTCGCGAGCTCGCGGTTGTAGCGATTCTCGAAGTGCGGCAGGTCGCCCATGGACAGCGACGCCCCGAGCGCGACGGCGCCACCGCACCAGATCGCCAGGCCAGCGTATCGGGCACGCGGCGCTTCGCTCGCGCGCTCCATCCACGCGCCGTGCACGTCGAGCCGCCAGAGCGCGTAGTGCCAGGCGAGCGCGAGCGCGAGGAGCACGCCCAGGATCAGGGGCAGCGGATACGACTGGCGAATGTTGTCGAGCACCTCCGTCGTGTATACGAGGTAGTCGACCGCGATGAAGTTGAAGCGCGCCCCGAACTCGCTCCAGAAGAACCACTCGGCCACACCAACGAAGAGCAGGACGAAGAGCCCGGCCACGCCGACGATGTGAGCGGAGGAGCGCCCCAGGCGCCACTGAAAGAAGCGCGCGGGCAGCACGGCCAGGCAGACGGCGACCGGCAGGCTGGCCCAGGCCGCAGCGCCGAGGTCGAACAGCGTCCCCCAGGCCAGCGCCTTGAAGAGGCTCGCGTCGAGCTCGATCTCATCCTGGGAACGCGTGAGCAGGACGAGCCGGGTGACCTGGGCGATCACGAAGAAGCATGCGAGGAACAGGGCGAGCCCGCCGGCTCTGCCGCGGGCCCACGCCCAGCGGCCTGAAGGGGAGACTTCCTCGGAGGGGGTAGCGGGGCGCCGAGCGCGATCAGCAGCCGCCGTCTTGGGGGTGTGCATACACCACAGCGTGCGACCTCACCCGTGCAGCGGCGCATTAGAGTGATCTTAGGGCGCTCTAATGCTCGCGACGCTCGATGAACCCGCGACAGGAGCTCCGGCCGCGAATGGTTCGCATTCTCCCGAGGCGTCAGCTTCCCAGCGAGCGGATCCACGCCTCGAGGAGCGCGGCGCCGTCCTCGTCGACGAGGTTGCTGCCCACGGGCGGCATGCGGCCGT
>CAYGST010000272.1:0-6798 GCA_964352415.1 uncultured Planctomycetaceae bacterium
GTCCCCAAGCTTCCCATGAACAAAGTCTTCGCCTACATCCGGTCGAGCCAGATCTGGCGCTCGGTCTTCAGGCACGGCTACCCGGACACGCCGCGCAACCGCACGCTCGCGGTGCTGTCCAACTTCTTCCTGCACCTGCACCCGGTCAAGGTGCGCCGTAGCGGCATCCAGCTCAGCTACACCTGGTGCATGGGGGGCGTGACCTTCTTCCTGTTCCTGATCGAGACCATCACGGGCCTCCTGCTGATGTTCTACTACCGGCCCACCGCGGAGCTGGCGTACCAGGACATCTTCGCCCTGCGAGAACACGTGCCGCTCGGCATCATGCGCGAGCTGCACCGCTGGTCGGCTCACCTCATGGTGATCAGCGTCTGGCTGCACATGTACCGGGTCTTCCTGACCGGGTCCTACAAGGCGCCGCGCGAGTTCAACTGGAACGTCGGGGTGATCCTGCTGGTGCTGACGCTGCTGCTGTCGTTCACGGGCTACCTGCTGCCCTGGGACCAGCTGGCCGTCTGGGCCATCACGGTGGGCACGAACATGGCCCGCGCGACGCCCGTCCTCGGTCACGAGGGCCCTGGCGCGGCGCTGGTCTCCTTCGGTGGATTGGACTTCATCCACGCCGGTGACGACGTGCGCTTCGGCCTCCTGGCCGGTCGCTTCGTCGGCGAGGCGGCGTTGCTGCGCTTCTACGTGCTGCACTGCGTTGGAATCCCGCTCGCCGCGGCGACGCTCATGGCGATCCACTTCTGGCGCGTCCGCAAGGACGGCGGCATCTCGGGCCCGCTCTAGGCCTCCGAGCTCTAGGCGACCTCTTTCGAGACTCAGCGCACCGGCCCCAGCGAACCGACCGAACCAGACTCCATGGGTGAAACGATCAAAGGCCTCGTCGACTACCTGTCGTCGCCGACGCTGTACTTCCTGCAGGTCACGGTCCTGCTCTTCGCGATCCTGCGCTTCCGAGCGTTCTTCACGAAGACGTGGGTGATCACGGCCTTCTTCGTCCTCGCGACCGGCTTCATGGTGTTCGCCTGGGGTGACCCCAACTTCAACAAGGTCATCACCAAGCCGGACAACATCCCGATCATCATCCTGCTGGCCACGGTGATCTACTTCTCGTGGCTCAGCCTGAGGCGCGCGTACATCAACGATGAGCGCGTCAAGCGGGGCGAGCCGACGACCGAGGCCGAGATGGGCAAGCAGCGGGTCTTCACGTGGCCCGACCTCGTGTACACGGAGCTCATCTACATGGTGATCTTCGTCGCGCTGCTCGTCGTCTGGTCGATCGAGATCACCGCGCCGATCGAGGAGCCCGCGGCGTCCGCGCGAACGCCCAACCCGTCGAAGGCCCCGTGGTACTTCCTCGGACTTCAGGAGCTCTTGGTGTACTTCGACCCGTGGATCGCGGGTGTGTTGCTTCCCAGCTTCATCGTCGTGGGACTGTGTGCTATCCCCTACCTCGACATGAACCCGAAGGGCAACGGCTACTACACGTTCGACGAGCGCAAGTTCGCGATCAGCTTCTACTGGGTCGGCTTCCTGCTCTTCTGGGTCTCGTTCGTCATCCTCGGCACGTTCCTACGTGGCCCGAACTGGTCGTTCTTCGGCCCCTTCGAGTACTGGGACCTCCACAAGCTGGAGCCGATGGTGAACGTCGACCTCGCGACGTACTTCTGGACCGGTCTGCTCGGGCAGGCGCGTCCGGAGAATCCGCTGCTGCGGGAGCTCCCGGGCATCGTGCTGCTGCTCGGCTACTTCGCGATCCTGCCGAAGATCCTCGAGAAGCCGCTGCTGCAGAAGCTCTATGGCGGGGACCGTCAGCACCTCATCCGCTACCACGTGATGATGCACCTGATGCTCTGGTTCGGGCTGATCCCGATCAAGATGCTCCTGCGCTGGACGGTCAGCCTCAAATACATCGTCGGCATCCCCGAGTGGTTCTTCAACGTCTGACACAGACGGCGCAGAACTGAGCTCGAGCCAGCGAACCCCTTTCTCAAACTCCTCTCGACGTCATGGCCGATCGCGGCGACACGCACTACAGCGTCCCGACCCTCAACAAGTGGTTCTTCATCTCGAGCGCTCTGCTCCTGGTGGCCACATTCTGGATGGTCATCGACGACTGGAACTCACCGTGGAAGACGTATCAGTCCGAGTTCCGTCACATCGAGACGGTTCGGACAGAGGAGGCGATCGCGTCCTCGGAGATGCAGGCGCAAGCCGAGTCGGCCACTGAGGTCGAGGCCCGCCTCGCCGAGGCCGCAGCCGCACTCGTCGCGCGCAACGCCGAGGTCGCCGAGACGAAGGAGGGCCTGCGCCAGGCCAAGGGTGAGCTCTTCACCACCTCCGAGAGCACCAAGAAGGCCAAGCAGGAGCTCGCCTGGGAGCGGTGGATCATCGAGGAGCACCGCGTCCACGAGAACGATCCGACCTACGGGACGGAGCGTCTGAAGACGTTCGAGGACGAGTTCGTCGCGCTGTCCGCCGAGTCCGAGCTCAAGATCGCGGCCGTGGCCGAATGGCAGACGCAGCTCGACGCCCTGAACGCCGACGTCAAGGACCTCGAGCGGCAGCAGAAGGCCGCCAAGATCGACCTCGACCTGCTCGAGAAGAAGCTCGAGAAGCTCGCCCCGAGCTCCGGCGCCGGCAAGCTCGCCAACCTCGTGCGTGACTTCCCCGGCCTCGACTTCGTCGACCCGAAGAACAAGGTGCAGAAGCAGGTCCTGCCCGACCTGACCTTCGAGCTGAACTTCACGAAGGGCGCGCGCATCGACATGTGCCAGACCTGTCACCAGGCCTCGGACCGCGCCGGCTACACGAAGGACGTGGTCGTCGACGGTGAGTCGCTCGATCACCCGCACCTGTCGCACCCGCGTCTCGACCTGTTCCTGACGGCGAAGTCCCCGCACCCGGTTTCGAAGGTCGGCTGCACGATCTGCCACCGCGGCTCCGGCCAGGCGCTCGACTTCATCCGCTCGGACCACCGCCCGGTCATGTACGACTACGAGGGCCCGAACACGCTCGCTCCGACCGCCGACCACGTCGAGTGGCAGGAAGAGCACCACTGGCACAAGCAGCATCACTGGGACTACCCGATGCTGAACCGCCAGAACGTCGAGGCGAGCTGCGTCCAGTGCCACAAGGGCTCGATGGAGCTGATCGCCGACGACGCGCCCGTCGTCTCGCGCGGCTACCAGCTGTTCGAGGAGAACGGCTGCTACTCCTGCCACAAGGTGGAGTGGTACCCGACCAAGCGCGCGCCCGGCCCGTCGCTCAAGAACCTGCAGGCCAAGCTCGAGCGCCCGTGGCTCGAGTCCTGGATCAGCAACCCGCGCGACTTCCGCCCCGACACGAAGATGCCGCGCTTCTTCCACCTCGACAACTTCGAGCCGGAAGAGGAGATCGTCCAGAGCGAGTGGGGCCAGGGTCGGATGATCCTCGGCGACGAGTGGAACAACAACGCGATCGCCGCGATCGCCGCGTACCTCGTCGACAGCGCGCCGAAGCAGGACCTGCCCGCGATCCCCGCGGAAGCGGCCGATGGCGCCGACGCCGACCGCGGCCGTGAGACCTTCCGCCTCGTCGGTTGCCTCTCCTGCCACAACATGGGCGCCTACCCGGGCCAGGATCTGATGACGTCCGATCCGGCCTGGGAGGAGAACGACCAGAACGCGCACGGGCCGAACCTGCGCGGCGTGGCGACCAAGCTGAACCGCACCTGGCTGTACAACTGGCTGAAGGATCCGCAGGCCTACTGGCCGGAGACGCGCATGCCGAACCTGCGCCTCACCGATCAGGACGCAGCGGATATCACGTCGTACATCATGGACGACCCCGACGGGGTGTTCACGGACACGACGCCCGTCTGGGAGGAGCAAACGCGCCCCTACGAGCTCGATGTTCTCCAGGAGATGGCTCGCCAGTTCTTCGCCCGCGAGGGCCGCGTCGAGCTGAACCGCCGCTTCGCCGGGGAGAACCCCGACTACGCGTGGAACGAGGCGGACGAGCTGCTGCTCGCCGTCGGCGAGAAGCAGATCCAGCACTACGGCTGCTTCTCCTGCCACAGCATCAACGGCATGGAGGGCATGAACCCCATCGGCGTCGAGCTGACGAACTGGGGCTCCAAGACGGTCGACAAGCTCGCCTGGGAGTTCCGCGCGAACATTCTGGCGGAGGAGAACGACTGGGACCTCCACACCCGCGAGGAGTTCAAGCACTACCGCGAGAACTGGATCCACGAGAAGCTCTCGAACACGAGGGTCTTCGACGAGGAGAAGGTGCGCGCGCCGCTCGAGCGACTGCGTATGCCGCTCTTCAACCTGACGGCCGAGGACAAGCAGGCGATCACGACGTTCGTGGTCGGTCTCGTCGATGACGAGGTCGAGGACGCGAAGATGATCCCGACGCCCGAGCAGGCGGCGATGGACCACGGCATGCGCGTCGTGCGTCAGCACAACTGCATGGCCTGCCACGTCATCGAGCCGGCACAGATCACCTATCACGACGAGGACGGCCTGCTCGTCACGGTGCTGGCGGAGCCCGTCCCGATCGGCGATGCGAACGTCCCGCCCGCGATGACGAGCCTCGACGGATTCCTGGCGGAGATCGCCGCCTACGAGGCGGACTACGGCGAAGAGGTCGAGGACCTCGGCTTCCGCCTGCTGGAGAACGCTCCGGGCCTCGGCCAGACGGGTGAAGCGGTCTTCGTGGTCCCGGACCAGATCGTCAGCATCGTCCCGGCCAAGGGCGGCGACTTCGTCCGCACGGTCGTCGACTACTACCTGAACGGCATCGAGATGCACGACCCGAGCTCGAACGAGCTCGTCTCGTGGAGCCTCGGCGAGGACGGCGCCGTGATGGACGTGGACGGCAAGCTGCGCTCCTACACGGACAAGGCGACCGACACGGTCCGGTGGGCCTTCGCGCCGCCGGTGCTCCTGAACGAGGGCGGCAAGCTCCAGCGCGACTGGTTCTACGCCTTCCTGCTCGACCCGATGCCGCTGCGCCAGCAGCTGCGGGTCAAGATGCCGACGTTCAATCTGACCGAGGAGGAGGCCGGCGCCATCGCCGACTACTTCGCCTACAAGTCGGAGAAGGAGTGGCCGATGCGCTACACGCGCACCGCTCACCTGGCGGCCGGCATCGAGCCGCGTCGCGAGCTCGAGGGACGCGGCAAGCCGTGGCCGGAGCTGTCCAACCTGATCGACGACAACGACCCCGTGCCCCTCGCGGACGCGGCGGCCGCGATCGGCGTGAAGCCGGACGGGCTGAAGGCGATGCAGGAGGGCTACCAGCCCGACATCGACGCGAACTTCAGCAAGGTCGTGAAGTGGGCCGAGGCCTGGGGCTTCTCGATGCGCGGACCGGTCGAGCCAGGCCTCGAGCGCATCGACCAGCGTGCGGTCAGCTACCACTCGATGTTCCGCGAGGGCCAGAGCGTGGCCGCCAAGGGCGTCAACTGCTTCAAGTGTCACTGGCTGAACGGCAAGGGCCCGGACCAGATGGAGGCGCCCGAGGCCTGGGCGCCGAACCTGGGGCTCGCGCGCGAGCGCCTGCGCCCGGACTGGACCCGTGACTGGCTCTGGAACCCGACCCTGATCTACCCGGGCACGGCCATGGCGGCGAACTTCGCCTCGGCTCAGCCGGACTACCAGGCGCAGTACCCCGACTCGACCAACGCGCAGCAGATCGAGGCCGTCCTCGACTGGCTGTTCACGATGGACCAGGCAGAGCTGCAGGCCGGCCAGTAGCCCGCCCTCCGGTCCTCCTCGTCCCGGCGCTGGCCGGGAGAGCGTGACCCCACTAGAATCGGCTCCGTCATGCGTACGGAGCCGATTCTCGTTGGTGTTCTTCTCGTCGCGGCCACCGCGACCTTCGCCCTGGATCAGGAGCCCGCGCCCGCGGTCTCCGCGCCCGACTGCTGCGCGAGCGCAGGGCACGCTGAGGCGCGCGGCAACGTGTTCCTGCTGCCGCCCCAGGAGACCGAGTCGATCACCGGGAAGGCCCACGGCCGCGTGCGCTTCAAGGGCGAGGCCCCGAAGGCCGAGCCGCTCAAGATCAGCGAGCTGCAGGCCAAGGGCTGCGTGGCGGAGGGGGGGAGCCTCGACAAGCGCGACCTCACGCTGCTCGTCGGTCCGGAAGGCGGCATCGCCAACGCCGTGATCAGCGTGACCGTCGAGGGCGACGAGCTACGCGTGCCGAAGGAGCCGGTGGTGCTCGACCAGGTGCAGTGCCGCTTCGACCAGCACGTGTTGCTCGTTCCGAAGGGCTGCACGCTCGAGTACCGCAACTCCGACGAGGTGCCGCACAACGTCCACACCTTCTCGATGCGCAACAAGGCCTTCAATAGCACGCTGGCCGCCGGCGGCAAGAAGCAGGTCGAGGTGAAGGAGGCGGAGACGATCCAGGTCAAGTGCGACATTCACCCGTGGATGAGCGCCTACGTCGTCGTCAGCGACACGAGCTTCGCGGCGATCACGGACGCCGAGGGCCGCTTCTCGATCCCTGGCCTCGCGCCGGGCGAGTACGCCGCCAAGGTCTGGCACGAGAGTCTGGGCAAGCAGGACGTGACGGTCACGATCGGGGCCGATGGCGCCTCCGAGGCGGTCGAGGTCGAGCTCGAACCGAAGGCGACCCGGCGCCGCCGCCGCAGGTAGCCGTTCGAACGGAGTGGCATGCGTGTGGGAGGCGGCTACCCAGGCCGTTGGCTCTCTGCCACCTGGGGCCGAGGCGCGTGCTCGCTGGGCCGGGTTCGCGGATCCGTGGACCAAGGAAGCGCGCTCTGGGCCGGTTGGAGAT
>CAYGST010000273.1:0-6757 GCA_964352415.1 uncultured Planctomycetaceae bacterium
GTTCGACGTCGCCCGCGGCAAGACGCTCGCCATCATGGGCGCCTCCGGAACGGGCAAGTCGGTCGCCCTGCGCCAGATCATCGGCCTGATGCACCCCACCTCCGGGCGCGTCCTCGTCTACGGCAAGGAGGTCGCCAAGATGAAGCGCTCCGAGCTCGCCACGATGCGCAAGAACATGGGCTACGTGTTCCAGGAGGGCGCGCTGATCAACTGGCTGAATGTCGGCGAGAACGTGGCGCTGCCCCTGCGCGAGAACACGGACCTCCCCGACGACGAGATCCGCGAGCGCGTCCAGCACAAGCTCGAGCTCGTGCACGTCCCCGACGCGTGGGAGAAGATGCCCTCCGAGATCTCCGGCGGCATGAAGAAGCGCGTCGGCATCGCCCGCGCGCTGATCACCGATCCGGACATCATCCTCTACGACGAGCCGAACGCGGGCCTCGACCCCGAGATCGCGCGCTCGATCAACCACACGATCGCCGAGCTGGCGGACACCCTGGACGTGACCTCGATCGTGGTCGAGCACCGCATCGAGTGCGTGCTCGCCGTCGCCAACGAGGTCGTCTTCCTCGACGAGGGCCGCGCCCTCGTCCAGCTGCCGCCCTCCGAGTTCTTCAGCAGCGACCTCCCCCGCCTGCGCCGCTTCCTCGGCGACGACCTGTCCCTCCACTCCGCGAGCCCACGCTCATGAACTCGTCCAACCACTTCCGGCTGGGCCTCCTGGTCCTCTTCGCGCTGTCGATCCTCGGCTACTTCACGATCGGGAAGAGCGACTTCACGCTGTTCGGCGACGTGCAGCGCCTCGTGATCCAGTTCCCGAACGCCGACGGACTGCGCGAGGGCGACGCGATCCAGGTCTCGGGCGTGCGCTGGGGCAAGGTCACGACGATCACCTACGACCCGAAGGAGACCGACGAGGCGCGGCGCATCACGGTCACGGTCTCCCTCGACGAGCCGGTCGACCTGCGCGCCGGGCACACGATCCAGATCCAGGACGCGACCCTGCTCGGCGGCAAGCTGGTCGCGATCAACCCCGGCCCGGCCACGGGTGAGGTCATTCCCAGCGAGACCGTGTTCCTCGGGACCGTGCAGCTCAACGTCGTCGAGGCGGCCGGCGAGTTCATCACGAAGAGCCAGGACGACGTGACCGCGGCCATCGAGGGCATCCGCGACCTCGTGCGCGGCGTTCAGGACGGCAAGGGCACCGCGGGGCGCCTGTTCGTCGACGACGAGCTCGCGGACGAGCTCGAGCGCGCGGTCGAGGGCTTCGCCGACACCGGTGACAACCTGCGCGAGCTGACCGATCAGCTCAAGAACGGCGAGGGCACGCTCGGCCGGCTGTTCGCCGACGACGAGATGTACACGTCCCTGAAGACCGTCTCCGACGATCTGCAGGTGCTGCTCGACTCCGCCAACGAGGCGATCACGGAGGCCCGCGAGGGCAAGGGCACGGTCGGCCTGCTGCTCGCGGACGAAGAGACGCGCGCCGACGTCCAGGAGGGCGTGCGCAACCTGCGCGAGGTCATCGAGCGCGCGAACCGCGGCGAGGGCACGATCGGCAAGCTGCTCGTCGAGGGCACGATCGCGGACGACCTCGCCGCCGTGGTCAAGCGCCTCTCCGAGGGCGAGGGCACGCTCGGTCGCCTGCTGGCCGAGGACCAGCTCTACAAGGACATCGAGGCCGTCTCCGCCGACCTGGCCGACGTCGTCGCCACCGTGCGCGACGGCCGCGGCACGGTCGGCAAGCTGATCATGGAGGAGCAGCTCTACTTCGAGATCGTCAAGGCCGTCGGACTCCTGACGCGCTCGCTCGAGGAGTACCGCGAGGCGGCCCCCATCGGCACCATGACCAGCGTGATCTTCGGCGCGTTCTAGCAGCCCGCCGCCCGCGCTCTCTTCCCCCCCACTTTCGAAGCCGGCCCCGTCGCCGCTCACGCGTCCATGCCCGCGCCCGCTCCCGCCGCCGTTCACGCGCTCGTCGCGGACCTCCTGGGCTCCAGCCGCGCCAGCGAACTGCTCGCGTCGCTCGCCTGGCCCGAGCTCCCGTCCCCCACAGCCGAAGCCAAAGCGCCGCGCCGCGCGACGCGGCTCGAGGTCGCCTGGGCGCTGGCCGCGCTGCTCTACGACGATCTGCTCGAGCGCGTGCCCTACGCCGAGGTCTACCTCGCGGACCGCCTCGCGCAGCGTGAGCGCATCGGCTACGACCACGGCGCGCTGCGCACCGTGGCTGCGCCCTCGGGCGCGCTGCCCGCGGGCGCGCAGGCCATCGCGCGCGTCCTCGAGCCGCTCGGCTACCAGCGCGTCGCGACCTACGACCTCTCACGCATCGGCATGACGGGCTACGCCTACGCGCACGCCGACCTGCCCGAGGACGTCCCGCAGTACTTCGTGAGCGAGCTGCACCCCGAGCGCTTCTCGCCGGAGTTCCAGGTCGCCGCCCTGCGCGTGATCGAGAGCAGCCGCGACCCGCTGTCCGCCGCGGCGCTGCGCAAGCTGGCGCGCCTCGCGGAGGACGGCGCGCTCACGCTGGCGGAGGCCGCCAAGCTGCTCCCCGAGCTCGTCGCCTGCTTCGACCGGCAGCACGCCGCTCCGCGCCTCGAGGACTACGAGCTGCTGCTCGCCGAGAGCGCCGAGATGGCCTGGATCGCGACGGAGGGCAACGCGTTCAACCACGCGACCGACCGCGTCGAGGACGTCGACGCGGTCGCCAAGAAGCAGCGCGAGCTCGGGCGTCCGATCAAGGCCACCGTCGAGGTCTCGGACTCGGGCCGCGTGCGCCAGACGGCGCTGCGCGCGGCTCCGGTCGAGCGCGCCTTCATCTCCGCCGACGGCAGCCGCGTCCTGCGCACCGTGCCCGGCAGCTTCCAGGAGTTCATCTCGCGCGCGCGCCTCGCGGACGGCGCGCTGGACCTCGCCTTCGACGCAGGCAACGCGCAGGCCATCTTCCAGATGACGACGGGCCGCGCGGCGAGCGGCGCGCGCGAGTCGAACGGGGTGACGGCGGCGCGCGCCGAGGCGCTGCTCGCCGAGCTGCGCGAGCGCCTCGGCAGCGGCGCCGTGCTCACCGAGCCGTCCGACCGCGCCGCCTACGAGCGCGGCTGGCGCTACGGCGCCGGCCAGGCGCTGGCGGTGGTCAAGCCCTCCTCGACGCACGAGGTCGCCGCGACCCTGGCCGCCGCGTTCTTCGCCGGCGTGCGCGTCCAGCCGATCGGCGCGAACACCGGGCTCGTCGGCGCCTCGAACCCCGACGCCAGCGGCGACATGCTCGTGCTCTCGCTCGAGCGCCTCAGCCGCACGATCGAGGTCGACGCCGTCTCCGGGACGGCGCTGGTCGACGCGGGCGTGACGCTCGCGCGCCTGCAGGAGGCTCTCGAGCCCCACGGCCTGTGGTTCCCGATCGACCTCGGCGCCGACCCGCAGCTCGGCGGGATGGTCGCGACGAACACCGGCGGTACGCGGCTCCTGCGCTACGGCGACGTGCGCGCGAACCTGCTCGGCGTCGAGGTGGTCCTGGCGGACGGGACGCTCGTCGAGCGCCTCGCCCCGCTGCGCAAGAACAACACGGGGCTCGACTGGAAGCAGCTCTTCGTCGGCACGAGCGGCAGCTACGGCGTCGTCACGCGCGTGACGGTGCAGCTGGCGCCGAAGCCGCGCCAGCGCGTCGCCGTGCTCGCCTGCCTGCGGGACGGCGACGCGGCCCTGGCGCTGCTCGCCCACCTGCGCGGCCGCGTCGGCGAGGCGCTGAGCGCGTTCGAGGTGCTCTCCGAGGGAGCGATCGAGGCCGTGCTCCGGAACGGCAGCTACGAGCGCGATCCCTTCGCGGGTAGCGTCCCGGCCTACGCGGCGCTCGTCGAGCTCTCCAGCGCGTTCTCCACCGAAGTCGTGGACCTCGAGAGCGCGCTGTCCAGCGCGCTCGAGGAGCACGTCGAGTCGAGTGCGGGCGAGGGCGTCCTCGACGTGCTGATGGGCTCGGCGTCGGACTTCTGGCACCTCCGTCATCAGGTCAGCGAGTCGCTCGCGAAGGAGGGTCACCTGCTCGGCCTCGACGTGTCCGTGCCGCCCTCCGCGATCGCCGCGTTCACGGGCGCCGTGAGCAGAGAACTCGCGGCGAGAGCGCCGGACGTGCGCGTGTGCGACTTCGGGCACTGGGGCGACGGCGGGACGCACCTGAACCTCGTCCTCCCGAAGAACGACGACGCCCCGCAGCGCGCAGCGGCCCTGCAGGCGCTCGTCTACCGCATCGCGGTCGACGAGTTCGACGGCACCTTCAGCGCCGAGCACGGCGTCGGCCCCCACAACCGCGACGCCTACGCCCTGCACGTCCCGGCCGTCGTGCGCGCGGCCGCCGCCGCGCTCAAGCGCCAGCTGGACCCGGAGTGGCGGCTCGGAACCGTCGACCTCGGGTAGGAGCGCAGCGCGGGCCCTAGGCGTTGAAGCGCACTCTGCGCACGGTCGCGACTCCCCCGCGTCGGCCCGTGTCGCTATGCTCTCGTCCATGGCCGAAACGCTCACGATCGCGCGCCCGGACGACTGGCACCTGCACCTGCGCGATGGCGCGGCGCTGGCCGTCACCGTGCCGGCGACGGCGCGCGTGTTCGCGCGCGCGGTGGTCATGCCGAACCTCGTGCCCCCGGTCACGACGGTGGCGGACGCGCTGGCGTACCGCAGCCGAATCCTCGATGCCCTGCCGGAAGGCCTCGGCTTCGAGCCGCTGATGACGCTCTACCTGACCGATACGACGTCGCCCGAGGAGATCCACCGCGCGGCGGAGTCCGAACACGTCCACGCGGTCAAGCTCTACCCCTCGGGGGCGACCACGAACTCGGACGCGGGCGTCACAGACTTCGACGGCCTCGCGCCCGTGCTCCAGGCACTCGAGTCGACGGGGCTCCCGCTACTCGTCCATGGCGAGGTCACGCGCAGCGAGGTCGATGTGTTCGATCGCGAGCGCGTGTTCCTCGAGGAGCGCCTCGCCCCCACCGTCGAGCGCTTCGAGGGGCTGCGCGTCGTCTTCGAACACATCACGACCGCCGAGGCCGCGCAGTTCGTCGAGGAGGCCCGCGACGGCGTGGCCGCGACGATCACGCCGCAGCACCTCCTGATGAACCGCGGCGACCTGTTCGCCGGCGGCCTCCAACCGCACAACTACTGCCTGCCCGTCCTGAAGCGTCGGCACCACCAGGAGGCCTTGCAGCGCGCTGCAACTAGCGGGAGCCCGCGCTTCTTCCTCGGGACCGACTCCGCGCCCCACGCGCGCTCGCGCAAGGAGGCGCCGTGCGGCTGCGCCGGCTGCTACAGCGCGCCGTTCGCGCTCCAGCTCTACGCGCAGCTGTTCGACGAGCTCGACGCGCTCGAGCGGCTGGAGGGCTTCGCCTCCCACCACGGCGCCGACTACTACGGCCTGCCGCGCAACGACGAACGCGTCACGCTGCGACGCGCCACGGCGCGCGTGCCCGAGCGCCTCGAGTACGTGGAAGGAGAATCGATCGTCCCCTACTGGGCCGGCCGCGAGCTCGGGTGGGAGCTCGCCTGAGCGGCGGCGGAGCGAGGCAACCGAGACGATGCGGATAGAGAACACGATCCTCCTTATCGGCCTGAGCTCCGGCTGCGCGAGTGCGCCGAGCTCCACGTTCGCTTCGCCGCGCCAGGCACCCCCGGCCGCCCCGGCGCCCGAAGCAGTCACGAGTCAGGAGCACGATGCGGGCGCCGGCGATGCGCCGCCCGAGCTCCGCGACGAAGGGCCCCTCCCTGTGTCCGGCAAGTCCTACGCCCAGCAGGACTGGGGTCTCGCCGCGGTCGTGCGCACAGCGGAGATCCCGTTCGTGGGCGCGAACGACAGCGTCTCGAGCTTCGTGCCGATGATGTTCTACGAGGGCGAGCGCTGGTTCGTGCGCGGCACCGCCGGCGGGGCAAATCTGTGGAAGTGGGGCGATCTCGAGCTGAACGGCCTCGCGCGCCTGCGCTTCTTCGACATCCCGTCCGAGTTCCAGAACGAGATCCAGGGCGACACCGCCGACTTCGGGCTGCAGCTGCACGACGAGCTCGACTACGGGTGGTGGGAGGCGGAGCTGATGAGCGACTCCAGCGGCAACCTGCACGCCAACGGACGCGCGGGAACGTCATTCGTCACGGACGACTGGGTCGTGATCCCGGCGCTGAACGTGCGCTACGGCTTCTCGAACTTCGTCAGCCAGTACTACGCCCTCGAGCCGCTAACGGGTCAGAGCGCCAGCGGCGGCTTCATCGTCTCGCCGGAGATCACGGCGCGCTACCACGTCGTCTCCGACCTCTATCTGCTCGGCACGCTGCGCTACAACCTGTTTGGCAGCGAGATCCGCCATCTCGACGCCGTCGACCGCCCGGGGAGCTACGAAGCCCTGATCGGCTTCGGCTTCTTCCAGGACAACGGCTCGGCGCAGTTCGCCGGGCGCCCGCGCGAGCGGGAGCGCACCGAGTCCCGCGAGACCGACCTCGTTCCCCACGTGCGCGTGGCGCACGGTTGGGGCACGCAGTCGAACCTGAGCGACATCCTGGCGGGTGACATCCAGGACGACGAGTTCGACAATCAGATGACGTCGGTGTTCTACGGCTATCCGCTGACGGACCGGCTGTTCGGGCTACCGTTGCAGATCTTCCTCAGCCCTGGGTTCGCGTATCACTGGAGCTCGGAGGTCCAGGACCCGACGTTCGAGCTGGTGGCGAAGATTCAGGTCTACTACACGGTTCGATGGCCGATTCGGTGGCGGTTGGGGGTGGC
>CAYGST010000274.1:0-6737 GCA_964352415.1 uncultured Planctomycetaceae bacterium
CCGCACAGGAGCGGAGAACGAATCATCGTGCTATCTCGTCTGGAGGGGAGGCAGGCGCGGGATCGGACGCCGGGTGTAATAAACGACACTCTCAGCCTAGCCGCAACGCAGCGATCGGGGACGCGCTCTTCCGGACTCTTACGTGGCCTTACCGCTGCCGAACGGTCCACTCCCGGTCTCGCTCCAGGGCGCCCTCGATGCGAACGTCGAGTCCGGTTCCGAACTCAGCGCGGGGCCTCCGAGACGCGCAGCTCGTGGACGACACCCTCTTCGAGACGCCGCAGCTCCTTCTCGAGGAAGTCGAAGTCCATGAAGGGCTCGCCGCCGATCTGGAACCAGTGCACGTCGTGGTTGCGGTCGAGCAGGATCGTCGCGTGCAGCTCGCACTCCTCGAAGTCGTCGTAGACGTGATAGCGGCGCGCGTTCTCGAAGCCGGGGTCGTGCAGCAGCGTGAGGTCGAACTCGCCCGACTCCTCGTAGCTGGCGAGCTCCTCCGGTGCGTCCTTGCTCATGGCGAGGATCTCCGTGTTCAGCTCGCGGAGTCCTTCGCTGCGTTCGCTGGCCTCAGCGACCTGCTCCATGCAGTGCAGGCACTCGTCGCCGAGGTAGAAGATGAGCAACAGGTTCTGGTCCTCGTAGTCGGCGAGCGTGACCTCCTCGCCCGCGGAGTCGAGGACGGTGAGCGCGGGTGCCGGGGCCGGACTCCAGAGGCTCGGGCCGAGCTCGTCGAGCACCGTCTGCTTGTAGTTGCGCTGCTCGAAGTCCGACTCGAGGTGCGGCTCGGCCTCGACACCGGTCGCGAGCGCCGCGTCCAGCCAGCGATTCGGGGTGTCGGCGTCGGACCAGATCACCTTCAGCGCCGCGAGGGCAGTGCGCGCCTCTTCCTCGTTCCCGAGCGTCGCGTGCGCGCGCACCAGCCCCGCGAGCGCGAACCCGTCGTTGAAGACGGTCTCCAGCGTGCGCTCGAAGGCCGCGGCGGCGAGCTGCGCGCTGCCGAGCTCGAGGTAGGCCTCGCCGAGCACGTTGTAGACGTAGAAGGCCTGCTGCGGCGGATCGTTCCACCAGCCTTCTTCCTGCAGGCGCGCGCACTCGGTCAGCGTCTGGACGCCTTCGAGGGCGTCGCCGCGCTCGAGCTCGAGCAGGCCGCGCAGCAGCAGCTCGTGCACCTCGAGGGTGGTGCCCAGGCGGGGGTTGAACATCGCGCTGCCCTTCTCGTCCTCGCCGCGCGCTTCGCCCTCCCGCAGCTCGACCAGCTCGTCGAGGCGCCCCTCGGCCTCGTCGAGTCGCCCGAGCCCGATCAGCGCGCGCCCCTCGGCGAACAGCCTCAGGAACTCGTCGATGTCGCTCTCCGGATCCCAGCCGATACGTCCACCGTCCAGTGCCTCCTCCCAGCGCTCGAACCTCAGGAGCGCGCGGAACGTCGGCAGCTTCTGCACGGTGGCCAGCCACGGGTCGTCCAGCGCGGGCGGCGCCAGCAGTTGTTGCTCCGCGCCGAGCAACGCGGCCTCGACCATCCCGAGCTGCTCCTGGATGTAGCAGAGGTAGTCCAGGTTGTGGACGTAGTCCCAGTTCTGTTCGGGCAGGATCATGCGCTCGTGCATGTAGGCCTTCTCGACGCGCGTGGCCCGGTCCATCGCGATCGCCGCTTCGTGCCACAGGCCGATGCCGCTCAGGACGTGACCGGGCATGTGCTGCAGGTGGCCGGAGCGCGGGGCCACCTCGCTCAGGCGCAAGCAGCTGTCGATCGCGTAGCGGCCCTCCTTCCCGTCCCAGCTGTGGATGCGGTAGTGCAGCATCCCGACGTGGTAGGGGTCCTGCTCCATCACCTCGCGAAAGACGGCCTCCATGCCGTAGCGATTCGTGCTCACGCCACGACTGCGACGCAGGTCGCCGAGTTCGAGCCAGTAGAACGCCTTGGCCTCGAGGTCGTCCGGGTGGTCCATCAGGAGCGTGTCGAGCAGGACCACGAACTGCTCCGTCGCGTCGTCGCGCTCGTCCTCGGAGGCGTCGTGCACGGCGAGCTTCGCCTCGAGCAGCTCGATGTAAGCGCGCTCGCGCGGCGATGCGCTGTCCTTGCGCGCGAGCGCTTCCTTCAGGAACTCGCGGCCGCGGTCCGTGGAAACGGTGACGGCGCGCGCGAGGCCCCAGTACGACATCGCGCAATCGGGGTCGAGCTTCTGGCACCAGCGGAAGGTGCGCTCCGCCTCGAACCACCAGAAGTTGTGCAGCAGCGCGACGCCCTGGTCGAACCAGCGCTGCAGCTCCGGGTTGGACGAGGTCACCGGGAAGTCCGCTGCGCCGATGCCCTCCATGATCCACGGCTTCTGGCGCGGCCCTTCGTCGTAGGCCTCGCCGAGGTGAGAGTGGCCCCACTTCACGTCGTCGCCTTTGGCCTCCGGCTCGTCTCCGAGGACGAGGACCGTGGGGGAGAGCGCGAGGAGTACGGTGGGCAGAATCGTGTGCAGCATGCGTCGCAGGGTGAGGGCGGTTGGGCGATCACCCTAGCACGGGGCTCGAGGGCGAGCATTCGGCGGCACCTCCAGCTCTTATCTCGATGCCCCGGCGCAAGCCCCGCGCCCTGCGCGACGGCGCACGGCGAGAGCGTCGCGCGTCGTTTCCCTGGCGGGATTCAGGTCATCGGCGTTGCCGCCGGATGGAGTCGAGGGCATGGTCGCAGTCCCGCCACCCGCCCTGCCCATCGATTTCATGCGCCTGCTTCGCTGCCCCATCCTCGCCGCTCTCGTCCTCCTGGCGATCGTCTCCAGCGCCTCGGCGCAGGTGCACTACCACGGCAGCGGACAGCCGTGGACGCAGCGCGCGAACGCTGGCCCCGACGCGGAGGTCCCCGGCTGGTTCTACAACCTCGGGATCACCGGGCTGCGCGTCGAGCTCGTGGAGGATGCGCCGCGCGCGCTGGTCGTGCGCTACGTCTTCCCGGAGTCTCCGGCGCACGGCGCGGTGCAGGTCGGGGATCACATCGTCGGCGCGGGCGGCGCGCCGTTCATGGAGCCGCATCAGAACGGCTACGGCATGGAGGTCTTCGGCGCGCGAGGGCCCGTCGGTGAATTCGCCGCTGCGCTCGAGGCCGCGCAGACCAAGGCGGGCAAGGGCAGGCTCGAGCTGCGGCTCGAGCGAGGGGAGGAGCGCCTCGAGCGCACGCTGAAGGTCGGCAAGGACTACGGCGCGTTCGCAAAAGGCTACCCGGAGGGCTGCGACAAGTCCGAGCGCGTGCTCGCCGAGCTGCGCGCCTACCTCGTGGCCGAGCAGCGTGAGGACGGCTCCTGGGGCAACCCCGTGCAGGACCTCTTCGCCGCGCTGGCGCTCCTGTCATCGGGGGACCGCAAGCACCTCGCTGCGGTCGAACGCAACGCACGCTACCACGCGCGCACGACGAAGGCCGTCGACCAGTCCTCGCTGATCAACTGGCGCTACATGACGGCCGCGATCGTGCTGTCGGAGTACGCGCTCGTGACGAAGGCGAAGTGGGTCGAGCCCGAGCTGCAGGAGGTCTACGACTTCCTCGTCTCGTCCCAGTACGTCGACCTCGCGCAGGTGAATCCACGCGTCAAGCAGACGCACCCCGGCGACTACCCGAAGAACGCGCGCGACTCCCACGGCGGCTGGGGCCACAACCGCGGCTTCGAGGGCTACGGCCCGATCAGCATGCTGACGGGCGAGGGCGCGCTCGCCTTCGCCCTGCTGGAGCGCGCGGGGATCGAGGTCGACGAGGAGCGCCACGCCGCGGCCTACGACTTCCTCGTGCGCGGCACGGGCGCCAACGGCTACGTCTGGTACGGCGACGAGAAGGCGAGCGA
Source organism: uncultured Planctomycetaceae bacterium (assembly GCA_964352415.1). Classification (GTDB taxonomy): domain Bacteria; phylum Planctomycetota; class UBA1135; order UBA1135; genus JABACD01. Next base: position 3,816 of record CAYGST010000274.1, read on the forward strand.
CGAGGATTGGGCGGATCACGGCCGCACCGGCGCCGCGGGGATCGCGCACTGGCTCGCGCCGTTCGCGCGCGAGGCGCACCGCAAGCGGGCGCTCGAGCACGCGACGGTCATCGGCGAGCACCCGCAGAGCTTCCCGGACACGCACGGCTCACCGATCCTCGGGATGGGCTTCGCCGCGCTGACGGCGAACCTGCAGCCCGAGAGCTTCCGCGCGCTGCTCGACGCGAACCGCTGGTGGTTCGCGCTCGCCCAGTGCCAGGACGGCACCTTCTACTACCAGCCGAACCGCGACAACGCGGGTTACGGCGCCGACTCACGGCTCGGCGCGAGCGCCGTCACCGCGTTCGTTCTGTCGATCCCCGCGCGCGCCCTCGTCGTGACGGGCCGAGCGAAGTAGCGCGAACGCGCAGCGCGGCGCCGACCGTCACGCTGGACAAGGAGCGACGCCGCGCAGCGAACGGCTCGCTGCGCGGCGTCTACCCCCTTCGGCGTCGCCGGCGGTCGCCAGCGGCCGATCCTCACTCCAGCTACAGCGTGAAGGTGACCTCCACCGCGTCCGAGAGGTCGAAGCCCGCGCCGCCGCCGGCGGGGTCACGGAACCACGCCTGAAAGTTCCAGACCGAGCCGGGCGTGATCTGCCCGTTCGCGGTGGGGGGCGTCAGGAGGTCGACCGCCGTCGTCATCACGCCGCCGCTCGGGACCGAGACGGAGAGGCGCGAGAGCTGGCCGCCGACGCAGCGGAAGCCGTTCCCGAAGGGGACCTGGCCCTGCGTCGGCCCGTAGTAGAACAGGCCCGGCGTCGCGGGCACTGGTCCTGCAACGAGCGTCAGATCGTTCGTCGTGAAGCTCGTGGAGCCGAACGCGTCGATCGTCGCGGCGCTGCCGGTCGAGTTCGGCGTCGACGTGCAGTAGCCGGTGCCGATGGAGCCGTCGTCGAGCGCGACGGCGACGCCGGCGCGGGTCGGTCCGTACATGTGCGTCGCGACCGGCGCGAGGTCCTCGTCCCAGGCCGCGGTCGTGGACCACAGGAAGACGTCGGTGAGGCCGTCGTTGATGCGACCGCCGCAGCCAGCGATGTCGAGCAGGCCGTCCCCGTCGACGTCCGCGACGGAGAGCTGCATGTTGAACGAGCCGCTGGTCGAGCCGGACGGGCTCGTCACGGGCAGCGGCCAGCCGGCGACGGGTGTCCCGTCGTGGTTGAGGGCGTAGTAGCCCTGGCCGAACACGTTCGAGTCGTAGAGCAGCTCCACCTCGCCGTCGCCATCGACGTCGGCGATGGTCGTCTGGTTGTGGACCGCGTCGAGGCCGAGGACCGGGAAGCCGGGGAGCGCCACGCCGTCCTTGTCCCAGGCGTACATGCGGTTGACGGGGTTCGGGGAGAGCAGCTGGTCGCCGAGCGCGACGTCCAGGCTCCCGTCGCCGTCGATGTCCGCCACGGCGGGCGGCGCCCAGATCGCGCTGTTGGTGGGGCGCGGCCACCCCGGCGCCACGACGCCGGTGTGCTCGACGACCCAGACGGCGCCGGGGTTGTCCACGAAGCTGTCGCTCGTGGCCATGACCAGCTCGCCGTCGCCATCGCCGTTCAGATCGACGAGCGTGATCGTGTTGTAGTTGATGAACTCGTTGCCGGGGTCGAAGGGGAAGCCGGGCAGCTGCGTGCCGTCGGGGCGGAAGCCGAAGACCTGCTCGTAGGAGGGGATGAAGATCTCCGGCACACCGTCGTCGTCGAGGTCGCCGATGGACGCGGCAGCGCCGAGCACCGTGTCGAGGGTGCGGGGCCAGCCGGGCATCACGCTGCCGTCGCCCTGCAGCGCGTAGACCGTCCCGATCCCGCCGGAGTTGAAGCCGACGACGATCTCGAGGTCGTCGTCGCCGTCGAGGTCCGCGAGCGCGGCCCCCTTGATCGTTCCGCCGAAGGAGAGGGGGAAGCCGGGGACGGGGCTGCCGTCCGCGTTCACCGCGACCAGGTCGCCGCCGATCCCGAAGAAGAAGGTCGTCACGACGACTTCGCCCTCGCCGTCGCCGTCGATGTCGCCGAAGGCAGGCGCGGCGAAGTTGCCGTCGATCAGCGGGAAGGGCCAGCCGGGCACGACCGAGCCGTCGGGATCGAAGGCATTGAGCTGGCCGGCGCCGCCCGCGGAGCCTGAGGCGACGACGACCTCGAGGTCGGCGTCGGCGTCGAGGTTCGCGAGCAGCACGCCGTTGACCGAGGCGCCAGGCACGGTGACGGGCCAGCCGGGCTTGACCGTGGGGGTCTGAGCCGCTGCGGGGGCCACGAGGGTCACGAGGCCGAGGAGTCCGAGGGAGGGCTTCATCATCGGTGGAGTCGGGTTCGGGGGCTGGAGGGTCCAGGGCCGCGGACGTGGACCGTCCGGGCGACCCGTGCTACGCTAGACGCGCCTCCACAGTTTCGGGAGGAGTTTCCAGAAACTTTCCATGCCCACCTTCACCGACGCCTCCCGCGAGGTCCTGAGCACGGTTCGCTCCACTTACGGGGACCTCCTCGCCGCCCTGGGTCAGCCCGCCCGCGCCTCCGAGCTGCAGGCGACGCTGTCCCTCGACAAGAAGCTCGCCTGGCGCGTGCAGCGCCTGACGGCGACGGTCGATCCGCTACAGGCGGCCTCCTTCGTGCCCTCGAGCGCCTCCGCGAACCGGGTCGTGCGCGCGGCCGTGGCCGCCGGCGTGAAGGACACGCTCGGAGAGGCCGTGCTGGAGGCGACGCGCGCTTTCGAGCGCCACGTCGCCGAGCGTGCCGACGACCGCTCGAGCTTCGAAGCGATGGCCGCGGCGGCCTGCGGACGCGGGCTCGACGGCATCCTCGACGACGCGCGCCGCGCGGCCTACCGCGCCAACGTCCTGATCCACGGGCGCTCGAGCGACCTGATCGTGTTCGGTCTGATCCTCGCGCCGGGCCTGGAGCCC
>CAYGST010000275.1:0-6735 GCA_964352415.1 uncultured Planctomycetaceae bacterium
GCCGTTGAGCATTCAGGATTCCCGGCGCGCTCGGCGCGTCGAGCGCTGCGACGGCCTTCGCCGCCCGCAGGAGCTTCACGCCGGCGCGCGGGCGCGCGGCGAGCACGAGCTGCGGCGTCTCGCGCGGCGCGCGCAGGAGCCGCACGACGTAGCCCGGCAGGTCCTCGCGCACGTCGACCTCCGCGACGCGTGCGGCGAACTCCAGCAGCCTGTCCGGGCCGCTCACCGCCGTGACGCCGAGCTCCTCGGGTCCTGCCGAGATCGAGCGCGCGTGCACCTCCGTCAACAGCCGCGTCTCCATCGCCGCATCCGGGTAGTCGACGAGCACCTTGAACAGGAAGCGGTCGAGCTGGGCCTCCGGCAAGGGATAGGTGCCCTCGTGCTCGAGCGGGTTCTGGGTCGCGAACACCACGAACGGCTGGGGCAGCGGGTGCGTCCGGCCGTCCACCGTCGTGGACTGCTCCTGCATGGCCTCGAGCAGCGCGGCCTGGGTCTTGGCCGGCGCGCGGTTGATCTCGTCGCAGAGCAGGAAGTTCGCGAAGATCGGCCCGGCCTGGAACAGGAACTCGCCTTCGGTCGGCCGGAACACGCTCGTACCCGTCACGTCCGAGGGCATCAGGTCCGGCGTGAACTGGATCCTCCCGTAGCTCCCGCCGAGCGCCGCGGCGATCGAGCGCACGAGCAGCGTCTTGGCGACGCCGGGCGGGCCCTCGAGCAGGACGTGCCCGCCGGCCAGCACCGCGACGAGCGCGTGACGCAGCTCGCGCTCCATTCCGACCACGCTGTGCGCCACGGCACTGGAGGCCGCGGCGCCAAAGGCGCGCAGCTCGGCGTGGGCCCCTCCGTCTGCGGCCTCGTGGCTGTCCTGCGGGTTCGATTCGAGGGTCTCGTCGGTCATGGTTCCGTGCGGCGTGGGTTCGTGCAGAGTCAGGATCGGGGGCCGCCCGCGGGCTCCGCGAGCAGGGCGTTCTCGAAGGCGGCCAGCGCGCTGCCGAGCTCCTCCAGCTCGGCGCGGCTGCGCAGCGGGGTAGCGTCGAACAGCGACCAGCGCTGGTCGTTCGCGAGGAGCGGGGCGCGTTCGCGCAGGTCCGCGAGGAGCTCGGCGCGGGGACGCGCCGCGCCGGCGGACCGCATCCGCACGCCGAGGCGGCGCGTCAGACGCCGCAGCACGCCGCTGCGCAGGGACTCCGCCAGCGGATCGAAGGCGCGCGCTCGATCGAACAGCGCCGCCTGGGACTGGACGCGCAGGCGCGGATTGAGCGGCGGCTCGACGGGGTCGCGCGGGAACTCGCGCACCCAGGCGAACAGCCAGGTGACGAGCAGGAACAGGAGCAGGGCGTGCAGCCCGATCTCGAGCAGTCCGCCGGAGGTCATGAGCTCCGTCTTCGTGAGCGGCAGCCAGAGTCCGAGGGCGTACTCGTCGAACAGAACGCGGCCGCCGGCGCTGAGCGCGTCGACGAGTCGCACCGCCGCCAGTCCGTTGTCGAAGGCCTGGAGCCGGTCGTTGCGCAGGAAGCGATCGTCGAGGAGCAGGGCGACGCGTCCATAGCCGACCTCCACCCAGGAGACGAACGGCCGACCGTCATCGAGCCAGGCGATGTCGTGCCAGCCCAGCGCCTCGTGGGCGCTCGCATCGAAGCTGTCGTCCTCGGTCTCGTCCTCGCTGTCCTTCTCGGTGACGCCCTCGGTGTCAGCCTCGGGGTCGTTCTCCGCCTCGTCCTCGGACGCGTCCTCCACGTCCGACACGGCGCGGTGGACGAAGGCGATTCGCAGCGACTCTCCGCTCTCGAACTCGACCGTCGTGTCCGCGCGGGGCCGCCGGTAGGGCCAGTCGGGCACCTCGAGCTCGCAGTGCTCCCGCAGCCAGGCGAGGTTCGCGGTGCTGTAGGGCAGGAGCAGCGTGCCTCCCCCCCGAACGAACACGCCGTAGTTCAGGGGATGGCGCGGGTCTGCGTGAAGCGGTCGGGACGTGTCGCCGCCCCGCAACTCTCGGCCCTCGCTCTCGCCCTCCTCGTCCAGCGAGGTGGGCACGTCGGCCATCCACAGCAGGTGCTCGCCGGGCGGCAGCGTGTTGGGCGACCCGCCCCAGGCCTGCACGTCGTAGCCGAGTTCGTTCAACACGAGCAGCAGCGCGCGCCGTCCGCCGTCCTCGTTGGACGCGACGCTGCGCTCGAGCGCCGTGGAGCCCGTGCCGAGTATCTGCACGCCGACGCCGAGGAGGAACAGCAGGACCAGCGCGCCCAGGAGGAGGCGGCTCCCGAGTCGACGCTTCACGCCGCGACCTCCTGTCCGAGCAGGTGATCGCAGAGCTCCGCGAAGCGCGCGACCTCGGCCGGCCCCGTCGGGACGTGGCCGAAGCTGTGCGCGTCGAGCTCACCGACGAGCGGGCGCAGGACGCGCGCCACGTCCGCGCGGGGCTCGCCGCGCTCCAGGAGCTCGCGATTCGTCCACGCGTCGTTGTAGGCGAGCTCACCGCGCTCGCCGAGGCCGACGACCAACGCGAAGAAGTAGAGCCGCAGGGCCAGGGTGAGGTCGCCCTCCCGCTGGGCGCGCGCGGCGCGCTCGCGCAGCTCGGCGACCCGCTGTGCCAGGCGCAGGGCCGACGCGTCGACCGGCCCGCGGCGTCTCGCGCGGTGCGCGCCGTAGATCGAGTAGGCGAGCCAGATCGCCAGCGCAGCGGCGAGAATCGCCAGCAGCACCCAGAAGACGTTCAGGCTGGCGTCGAGGGTTCCTTCGGGTAGCTCAGGAAAGAGGTCCGAGAGCACGTCGCCGAGCCAGTCGAGGAACTCGAGCGCCGCGTCGGCGACGGGGCTCTCCTCGTCCTGGAACTCCGGGCGCGCGAAGACGTCCTCCAGCGCGTCGTGGACACGCTGCGACTCGGGCGCGCCGGCACCACCGGCCTGCACGGTGCTCACCGCGCTGGCTCCGCCCGGCCGGAGTCACCGAGCGTCTGGAGCCGCTCGAGGCGCATCAGGAGGTCGAGACCCTCGCGGCGAATGCGCGTGTCCAGGTAGTAGGAGGTGATGATCGCCGCGGAGAGGGCCGTGGCGATCCCCATGAACAGCGAGCTCACGCCGACGAACAGGACGTTGAACACGGGGAGCGGTACCCCCGTCGCCCCCAGGAGCTCGTCGCGGATCCCAGGATCGTCTCCGATCCCGGCGACACCGCTGAAGAACGAGACCAGCAACAGACTGAGCACGAACACGCCGAGCCAGCGCATCGCGCTGCCCTCCGTGATGTTCCAGGAGCGCCTCAGCGCGTCGATGGCGCCGAGGTCCTCGAGGATCAGCGCCGTCGGCGCGATCCAGAAGCGCCAGGTCAAGAACAGGTACGCGACGCCTGCCAGGAGGAACAGCGGCGGACAGAAGAAGCTGACGACGGTCAGGACGCCGACGACCATCCCCACGACCAGGGCCTGGACCAGGAAGACGACGAGCAGGCCCGGGATGCGGCGCAGCGTCTTGACGAGAGCCTGGGATGGTGCGCTCGACACGCCGATCAGCTCGTCGTAGGCCAAGACGGCGACGACCATGGTGCTGACGATCGTCACCAGGGTCTGCACGCCTAGCATGCCGAAGAGACCGAAGAGCATCTTGGGCCAGGCGTCGGCGCTGGGCACGGGACCCGCGTTGATCACCCCGGTCAACCAGGGCATCAGCGCCCGGAACGGGAACCAGATCGCCGTGCAGATGCCGACGTAGACGAGGAAGCGCCCCATGAGGATCTCGACGGCGAGGTCCACCTGCTGCGCAGCGTTGCGCGGGTGCAGCCCGAGCGCGGCGTCGAGCTGCTGCCCGACCTCCTGCGGCTCCGCGACGGCGGCGCCGAGTTCGACGAACTCCGGCTCTCGCTCGTGACCGACCACGCGCGGCTAGAGGTTCCCGAGGCTGATGGCGCTCGTCGGGCAGTTGCGCGAGCAGGCGTGGTCGCGCGTGCACTCGTAGTTCATGAGCTTCCGCACCGAGGCCTTCTCCCCGCCGCTGACGAACGCCTCCGTCTCGCAGACCATCTCGCACATGCCGCAGCCGATGCAGAGCGCGGGGTCGATGTGGACGCTGACGTAGTCGCGCGGCTGCACGGGGCAGGAGAGCCCCTCGATGATGCGATCCGACGGAACCATCGCCCGCGTCGCCGCGTGCGAGGTGAGGACGCGCAGCGCCTCGTCCTCACCGATCTTGACGACGCCGGTCACGTCGTTGAAGTCGAAGCGCGCGAGGTGGCCGACCTTGGGCTGCATCAGCACCGTGCGGTAATCGACCTGCATGTGCAGGGAGTGCTCGACGAGCACCTCCTCGACGATCTCGAACGAGCGGTAGAGGGTGGAGAGCACGCGGCTCTTCCAGTTCGGCGTCTTGTAGGTCGACTTGATCGACAGATCGACGGCGAGGGTCAACTCGGGCCGCAGCGTCTTCGCGAAGCGCAGCGGTACGGAGTCGACGATGCCGCCGTCCATGTAGCTGTAGCCATCGAGTTCGAACGGCTCGAACACGCCAGGCAGCGCACACGAGGCGTAGACGGCGTCGACGAGCGAGACGTGATCGAACCCCGGCGTCCCGAAGAACACGCTGCCGCCCGTCTCGAGGCGCACCGCGTTGCAGTAGAACGGCGTCTGCAGCGAGTCGAAGCCGCCCTCGGGGAGGATCTCGGTCAGCCGCTCGCGGAAGGTATCGCCGCGGTACATCGAGGGCGCCCGGGTCCCCTTCATCAGGAACTTGATGAAGTTCAGGCGGAAGTAGTCGCCCTTCTGCACCCGCCCGACGGTCTCCTCCATCTGCTCGATCGAGTAGCCGCCGGCCGCCATCGCGCCGACGAGCGCGCCGATGCTCGTCCCGACGATCGCGTCGTAGCCGATGTCGAGCTCCTTCAGCGCCTTGAGCACGCCGATGTGCGCCATGCCGCGCATTCCGCCACCCCCGAGGACGAGCACGGTTCGAGGCCGGTGGGCGCTCTCCTGGCCGGGAAGGCGGAGCGGGACTTCGGAGCGCGGGATGAGATTCAAGGCGTCGCGTGGGACGGAGCTACGGCGGTGGCGCGCGAGCAGGGAAGAAGGCCCGCGCCGAAGCGATATTCAAGGCCTTGGCTGTGGACTTGTCCACGGCAACGCAAGAGCATCGTGCAATCCTCTCGGAGCCGGACCGCGCAGCGCGCTGCTCGCGGCCTCCGGCGAGAGGTGCGGGCTCCCTTCTCCCCCGCCGTGCCGGACGGCGCGGTCGCGCGACTTCCATGACTCTGTACAACTTCCAGCCCGGCGGGCCGGAGATCGTCCTCGCCGCCGGACTGCGCACTCCGCAGATGAAGGCGGGCGGCGCGTTCGCCGCCGAGGACCCGGCGCACCTCGGGGCCGGCCTGGTTCGCGAGCTGCTCGCGACCACCGGTCTCACCGGCGCCGAGTTCGACGAGGTCATCGTCGGCTGCGCGGGGCAACCGTCGAAGCAGGCCAACGTCGCGCGTGTGCTCGCGCTGCGCGCGGGTCTGCCCGAATCGCTGCCGGCCCGCACCGTGGCGCGCAACTGCGCGAGCGGGATGGAGTCGGTGACCTCCGCCATCGCCTCGATCCGCGCCGGTGAGGGCAGCGCCTACCTGTGCGGCGGCGTCGAGGTCATGAGCGGCTACCCCCTGATCATGGGCGAGCGGCTCACGAAGCTCTTCGGCAAGCTCTCGCGCGCGCGCTCGCTCGGCGCCGCCGCGGGGGTCTGGTCGACCTTCCGCCCCAAGGACATCACCCCGCGCATCGCGCTCATGGAGGGCTTGACCGACCCCGTCAGCGGGATGCTCATGGGCGAGACCGCCGAGCTCCTCGCGCGCGAGTTCGACATCCCGCGCGAAGCCTCGGATGCCTACGCCGCCGAGAGTCACAACCGCGCCGAAGCCGCGCGCGACGCGGGCGTCTTCGACGCCGAGATCCTTCCGTGGCTACCGCTCGGCGGAAGGGAGGGAGCGCGCTCCCACCGTCACGACGACGGCATCCGCGAGGGCCAGACCGCGAAGGCGCTGGCGCGCATGCGCCCGTACTTCGTGAAGCCGGACGGGACGGTGACCGTCGGCAACTCCTGCGGCATCAGCGATGGGGCGACCATGCTGATCATCGCCACCGCCGAGCGCGCGCAGGAGCTCGGGCTCACGCCGCTCGCGCGCATCCGCGCGACGGCCTGGGCAGCGCTCGATCCGGCGCGCATGGGACTCGGGCCGGTCTACTCCACGGCGCGCGTGCTCGAGGCCTCGGGCTGCGCGCTCTCCGACTTCGGCGCGGTCGAGCTCAACGAGGCCTTCGCCGCGCAGGTGCTCGCCTGCCAGCAAGCCTTCGCGAGCCGCCAGTTCGCCGAGACCCGGCTGGGCCGCGCGTCGGCCATCGGCGAGCTCGATCCGGCGACCCTCAACAAGAACGGCGGCGCGATCGCCCTCGGCCATCCGGTTGGAGCGACGGGCGCGCGCCTGCTCCTGACGGCGGCCCACGAGCTGCGCCGCAGCGACTGCGAGCTGACCCTCGCCACGCTGTGCATCGGCGGCGGACAGGGCGGCGCGGTGATCCTCGAGCGGAGGGCGGCATGATCGACATCAGCGGACTCCCCCTCCCGGACGACGCTCCGGCCAAGGGCACCTGCGTGCGCATCGAGCGGCCCGAGCCCGGCCTCGCCGTCGTCGTCCTCGACCCGCCGCACCGCAAGCTCGCCGTGCTGGACGTCCCGCTCGTGCGCGACCTCAACCGCTGAGAGCACCTGGGCGGCGATGAAC